>NZ_JBQCWY010000260.1:0-4033 GCF_051956955.1 Neisseria sp. P0021.S005
GCGCCCAAAGCGGTTTCTTGTGCCATTGCGGTTGTATTCCTCTAATATAAATCCGTATTTTCGTCATACGGCAATAAGGTGCTATTGTAGTATAAAGACTGTGATTTGGCTAAATTTTTCTGAGAATATTCAGAAATAAACGGTTATTGTCCCAGTTTGGCAATGTCCGGTGTATTAACTTGAACATCAGCATTTTGCGCACGATGGCGTAAGGCGTGGTCGATCAAGACCAATGCCAGCATGGCTTCGGCAATCGGGGCGGCGCGTAATCCGACGCAGGGGTCGTGGCGGCCGTGTGTGGCAAGCTCGACAGGGTTGCCCTCTATATCAATGCTCCGGCGCGGTGTGGCGATAGAACTGGTCGGCTTGATGGCAATATTCACATGAATGTCTTGCCCGGTGCTGATGCCGCCCAAGATGCCGCCTGAGTGATTGGATAGAAAGCCTTGAGGCATGAGCTCATCGCCATGCTCGCTGCCGCGTTGCGTTACACTATCAAAACCTGCGCCGATTTCCACTCCTTTGACGGCATTAATGCCCATCATGGCATAGGCAATTTCTGCATCGAGGCGGTCAAAAACCGGTTCGCCCAAGCCGACAGGGACGTTGGCTGCTTCGATGTGAAGTTTTGCTCCGACAGAATCCAATGATTTGCGCACGCTGTCCATATAGTTTTCCAAGTCCTCAATTTGGCTTTGGTTTGCTGCAAAAAAAGGATTTTGGGAAATATATTCGTAGCTTTCAAACTGGATTTCTTTTTCGCCGACTTGGGTCACGTAGGCGGTAATTTCCGTGCCGAATTTTTCTTTCAGCCATTTTTTTGCAACAGCTCCGGCGGCAACGCGTGCAGCGGTTTCACGGGCGGAGCTTCTGCCGCCGCCGCGATAGTCGCGTGTACCGTATTTATGCCAGTAGGTGTAATCGGCATGTCCGGGGCGGAAGCTGGTGGCGATATTGCCATAGTCTTTGCTGCGTTGGTCGGTATTGCGAATTAGGAGGGCGATAGGTGTACCGGTGGTTTTGCCTTCGAATACGCCGGAGAGGATTTCGACTTGGTCGGCTTCGCGGCGTTGGGTAACGTGGCGGCTGGTGCCGGGTTTGCGGCGGTCAAGGTCATATTGGATATCCGCTTCGCTCAATTCTAATCCGGACGGGCAGCCGTCGATAATGCAGCCCAAGCCTGCGCCGTGGCTTTCGCCGAAAGTGGTAACGGTAAAGATTTGTCCGAAGGTGTTGCCTGCCATAGGGATACTCTTTTGAAATTGGGTTTGGAAATTTTTTGCTTGTTTGGATAATTCTCAGGCCGTCTGAACGGTGAAACGAGAATCTTTGACTTCGTTGTCACATCTGTTCAGACGGCCTTTTGAGATGACTGCTTAGTTCAATTTACCGTGGCACTGTTTGTATTTCAGGCCGCTGCCGCAAGGGCAAGGATCGTTGCGGTGAACAATCAGACCGTTTTGTGCAAGCGCTTCAGGGCTGAAGTCTGTGCCGTCAGGGTCGAACGCTTCGGTAACCAAATCGGTTTGCGATTGACCGAGCAATTCTTCCATATCAGGCGCATCGGAGTGGACAGTTTGAACATCGCTGACGCTTTGTGCAGCAGTGTGGTCGTATTCGCTGTTGCGCTCGATTTGAACGGCAGTCAGCAAAGCGGCAATGTTTTGTTTGATACCGCGCCACAGGTTTTCAAACATGGCGAAAGCTTCGCGTTTGTATTCCTGTTTCGGATTTTTCTGGGCATAGCTACGCAGATGGATACCTTGGCGCAAGTAGTCCATGGCGGCGAGGTGTTCGCGCCATTGGTTGTCGATAACTTGCAGCATAACATTGCGTTCGAAGTCAGACATAGCCTGTTTGCCGACCAATTTGACTTTTTCAGCGTATTCGTCTTCGATGCGCTTGATGAGGCGTTCTTTAATGTCTTGGTTGTCCAAAGTGCTGTCTTCTTTCAGCCAGCCTTTAATATCGACATGGAGGCGGAAATCAGCGGCAAGTTGGTGCTCCAGTGCCGGAATGTCCCATTGCTCTTCCATGCTGTCAGGCGGGATGTGGTAATCAACCAAGTCGCTGATAACGTCGGCGCGGATTTCGCGGGTCAAATCGCTGACGTCTTTACTGGTCAGGATTTCGTTACGTTGATGGTAAATTACTTTACGTTGGTCATTGGCAACGTCATCGTATTCCAAAACCTGTTTACGCATATCGAAGTTGCGGCCTTCGACTTTACGTTGTGCGCCTTCGATTTGACGGGTCAGCAGGCCGTGTTCGATGGCAACGCCGCGCTCGGGTGCCAAGCGGTTGAGGATGGCGGCGGCACGGTCGAGTGCGAAGAGGCGCAATAATGGGTCTTCAAACGACAGATAGAAACGGCTGGAGCCGGGGTCGCCCTGACGGCCGGCACGACCACGCAACTGGTTGTCGATACGGCGGCTTTCATGGCGTTCCGTACCGATAATGTGTAAACCGCCTGCGGCCACAACTTGGTCGTGTTCGGCTTGCCAACCGCTTTCAAGGGCAGAAATTTGCGCTTGTTTTTGCTGTTCGCTCAGGGTTTCATCGGCACGGATGGCTTCGATTTGATGTTTGAGGTTGCCGCCCAAGACAATATCGGTACCGCGGCCGGCCATGTTAGTGGCAACGGTAATCGCGCCAACTTTACCGGCTTGGGCCACAATCAATGCCTCGCGCTCGTGTTCTTTGGCGTTCAGAACGTTATGCGGCAGACCTGCTTCGTGTAACAAGCGGGAAACCAGTTCGGAGTTTTCGATGCTGGTGGTACCGACCAAAACCGGTTGGCCGTTTTTGTGGCATTCGGCAATGTCTTTGACAACGGCTTCAAATTTTTCTTCGGCTGAGCGGAAGATTTGGTCGTTGAAGTCTTTGCGTTGTACAGGACGGTTGGTCGGGATGATGACGGTTTCGAGGTTGTAAATGCTTTGGAACTCGAAGGCTTCGGTGTCGGCCGTACCGGTCATGCCAGACAGTTTGCTGTACAGGCGGAAGTAGTTTTGGAAGGTAATAGATGCAAGCGTTTGGTTTTCGCGTTTGATTTCTACGCCTTCTTTGGCTTCAACGGCTTGGTGCAAGCCTTCGGACCAGCGGCGACCGGCCATCAGACGGCCTGTGAATTCGTCCACAATCACGATTTCGCCGTCTTGGATAACGTAGTGTTGGTCTTTGTGGAACAGGGTGTGCGCGCGCAATGCAGCCATGAGGTGGTGCATTAGGGAAATATTGGCGGCAGAGTAGAGAGAATCGTTTTCCTGTAATAAGCCCATTTGGGTCAGGATTTGCTCGGCGTGTTCGTGACCGGCTTCGCTCAGAATAACTTGGTGTGCTTTTTCATCTACCCAGTAATCACCTTCGCCTTCTTCGGTTTCTTGGCGGATAAGGTGGGCAGGAACGGCATTCATCACGCGGTAGAGCTGGATGTTGTCATCCGCCTGGCCGGAAATAATCAGTGGCGTACGCGCTTCGTCAATCAGAATGGAGTCCACTTCGTCGACTACGGCAAAGTTCAATTCGCGTTGAACTTTGTCGTATTGGTCGGTCACCATATTGTCGCGCAGGTAGTCGAAACCGAATTCGTTGTTTGTACCGTAAGTAATGTCGGCACCGTAAGCAGTCTGGCGTTCGAAAGGTTGCAAATCGGCGACGATCACGCCGACGCTCAAGCCTAAGAAGTTGTACAACGGCTCCATAATGCTCGCGTCACGGGAGGCGAGGTAGTCGTTGACGGTAACGACGTGTACGCCTTTTCCTGACAATGCATTCAGGTAAACGGCAAGGGTGGCCACCAGAGTTTTACCTTCACCGGTACGCATTTCGGCGATTTTGCCGTTGTGCAGGACCATACCGCCGATCAGCTGTACATCGAAGTGGCGCATGCCCAATACACGGCTCGATGCTTCGCGGCAGACGGCAAAGGCTTCGACCAAGATGTCGTCCAGGCTTTGTCCGTCGGCGAGACGTTGTTTGAATTCGGCTGTTTTAGCTTGCAGTTCTGCATCGCTCAATGCCTGCATTTGTT
>NZ_JBQCWY010000261.1:0-4001 GCF_051956955.1 Neisseria sp. P0021.S005
GGTGTTTCATCGGATGCTCTCCTGGATAGTGGACAGTTTTGTTGAGAAAACGGCCGTGAGGTCGTCTGAAACGGGAACGGGGTGGTTTCCGTTTTTTGAGGTTTCAGACGGCCTTGATGTGGGTTGGAGCCGTCTGAAGATATCAGTGAAGAATCAATCTTTATCGTATTCGATGTGTTTGTTATGTATGCTTTTTTTACTTTTTTGCAGTTGCGTGCTGGCAGTATCGCCCAAGCGCAAGGCCAAGCCGATAGCAAGAATGTCGATAACGGCCAACTGCAGAAGGCGGGACACCATAGGCGTATAAAGCTCGGCATTTTCCTGAGTGGCAATGCTCAATACACAGTCGGCCATTTGAGCCAACGGCGAATCATTGCGGGTCAGCGCGATAACGGCTGCGCCGTTTTCTTTGGCGATACTGGCCGCGTCCAACAATTCGATAGATGAGCCGGTATTAGAAATCGCCACCAACACATCCTGCTCGGTCAACACGGAAGCTGCCATCAACTGGGTATGCGTATCGACATAGGCAACGGTGGACATACCGAAGCGGAAGAATTTGTGTTGCGCATCTTGGGCAACGATGCCGGAGTTGCCGACTCCATAAAACTCAACGCGTCGCGCGTGCATCAGAATGGCAATCGCGTTTTCCAGCTCGGATTCTTTCAGAAAGCGGCGCTCGCCCAAGAGGGAGGCTGCGGCGTTGCCCAACACTTTTTCGACCACGCTGCCCATGTTGTCATCGGCGTTTAATTCTTCATGAACGTAAGGCATACCTTCATGACCGATACTGGCAGACAAAGCGAGTTTGAACTCAGGCAAGCCTTTGTAACCCAAGCTGCGGCAGAAACGGATTACAGTCGGCTGACTGACGGATGCACGCTCGGCGATTTCGGCCACAGCGGCATGAACGAACCATTTCGGCTCGGCCAACGCAGATTCGGCAACTTTGCGTTCTGCGCCGGAGAGATTGGACAATGATTCGCTGATTTTGCTTAACATATACTCTACCCTTTGATTTTTTGACGTTCAGGACAAGGGTTTTTTCCACCCCCTGCCCTGCACCGCCGTTTGTGTGTTTAAACGTTATTTAAATGATTGTCTAATGCGACCGCCGCGCCGACGATGCCCGGAAACTCGCTCAATACGACATACACGGGAATAGCGGCAAGATAAGCCTCAAAGCGGCCTTTATTTTCAAAGCGGCTGCGGAACGGGGACGTTTTAAAGTAATCCAACACGCGCGGGATAATGCCGCCGCACAAATACACGCCGCCGCGCGCACCCAATGACAAAGCCAAATTGGAAGCAACCGTACCCAGCATGGCGCAGAAAATATCCAAAGTCTGACGGCAAATCGGCGATGTTCCGCTCAATGCCTTATCGGTGATTTCCGAAGGTTTCAGACGGCATTGTTTGATGTTGTCGCGTTTGGCCAATGCTTCGTAAATCAGGCTCAAACCTGCGCCGCTCAAGAAACGCTCGGCAGAAACATGGCCGTATTTGTTTTTAGCGTATTGCCAAATCAACACTTCCATATCGTCAAACGGCGGGAAGCTGGTATGGCCGCCCTCGCCTGCCAATGCCACCCAGCCGGCAGCGCTGTGCACCAAACCGCTGACACCCAAACCGGTACCCGGGCCGATAACGGCTTTAGGTGCAAATTCGATGGGCTTTTGACCGCCGATTTGTACCAAGTCATTCTTTTCAGTTTTGGTCACTGCCAAAGCTTGGGCGGTAAAATCGTTCAACAGAATCAACGTTTCAAAACCCAAAGCCTGACGGGTGGTCTCGATGGAAAACGCCCAGTGGTGGTTGGTCATCTGCACCCAGTCGCCCAAAATCGGATTGGCAATCGCAAAGGCGGCGTGCAAAACTTTCGGGCTGCCTGCGCGTTCCAAATAAGTTTTGACGGCATCAACGACGGTATCGTAATCTTTACAAGGTAAAACTTCAGCCTTCTCAATCACTTGCGGTGCAGTTTCAAGCGCAAAACGGGCATTCGTACCGCCGATATCGGCGACCAGGCGGGGATAAGCTTCAGTGTGCATAGTAGACATGGCAGTTAATTCCTTGGTGATTGAGAATCAGGCTGGTCGGATATTCGGTATCAGCCCTTGTGGCAGCTTTATCAAATACTGCTTTTTTCTCTGCGCCTTGAATGGCCAAAAATACATTCGGCGTCTTGGCAATCGCACCCAAAGTCATGCTCACACGCTCATGCGGCGCGGTAACCGGCGTAGTATGAATCAATGTCGGGTCATCAGCTTCATTGATTGCGGCCTGTAATTGAGGCGCTTGAGGGAACAACGACGCTGTATGCCCGTCTCCTCCCATGCCCAACACCAGCACGTCAGGTTGCTTGTAATGTTTCAATGCATAAGCAACGACAACTTCAGGTTGTAATTCAGTTTCAGACTTTCCGTCTTCAACAACAGGAATCCATGTGGCAACGGCCGCGTTATTTTTGAGCAGATATTCACGTACCAAGCCTGTATTGCTGTCGGCATGCGTGGTCGGGACAATACGCTCGTCCACCAAAGTAATGCCGACATTTTGCCAATTTAAATCTTTTTGCGACAAAGCCTCGAAAAACGCAATCGGCGAACGACCGCCGGAAACAGCCAAAACCGCATGGCCTTTCTCATTCAACGCGGTTTGTAATGCAGCGGCAACGGCATCAGCGAGAGCCTGCGCGGCAGTTGCAGCGTTTTCTTGTTCGTGCCAAACAAACATGTTTCGTCCTTTCATGGTTTCAGACGGCCTTTTGTTGGAAAACAAGGCCGTCTGAAAGAAATATTATTGCTCTTCGTGCCACTTGTTGCCGTCACGCGCCAACAGCGCGCGCGCAGCTTCAGGACCCCAAGAATGGGCTTCGTAAGCATGCGGAGGCGTTGTATTGTTCGCCCAGTTTTCCAGGATAGGCATCACATATTCCCAAGCGGCTTCGAGTTCGTCGCGGCGGTTGAACAAAGCGAGTTTGCCGTTAATCACATCCAGCAGCAGGCGCTCATAAGCCTCAGCGCGGCGGCCCTCTACTGCTGTGCCCAAGTCCACGCCAATCGGTGTCACTTCGACTTTGTTGCCTGCACCCGGGGTTTTTACTTGAGTGTAAAGGCGGACGGATTCGGTCGGTTGTAGTTCAATAACCAAACGATTCGGCGCAGGTTGGCTGTTGTCAAAAATATGGTTTTGCAGCGGATGGAAGTTCAACACGATTTCCGCCACTTTTCCTGCCATGCGTTTGCCGGTACGTAGGTAGAAAGGTACGCCTTTCCAACGCTCGTTTTCAATTTCGGCTTTGATGGCAACATAGGTTTCAGTGAAGCTGTCTTTCGGTACATCGACTTCTTCCAGATAGCCGTTCATGCCGTTTGCTGCAACATATTGGCCGCGAATAACATTTTCGTTGACGGATTCGATGGTCAGCGGTTTCAGCGATTTAATGACTTTTACTTTCTCGTCGCGTACGGCATCCGCATCCAAGCTCGCCGGTGCTTCCATGGCAGTCATACAAAGCATTTGCATCAAGTGGTTTTGCACCATATCGCGCAACGCGCCGGTAATGTCGTAAAACTCGCCGCGTTCTTCCACGCCCAACTGCTCGGCGATGGTCAGCTGTACACTTTCAATATATTTGTTGTTCCACAAAGGCTCGAACATCACATTGGCAAAACGCAAGGCCAGCAGGTTTTGCAGGCTTTCTTTACCTAAATAATGGTCGATACGGTAGATCTGCTCTTCTTTGAAATAACGGGCCACATCTGTATTGATTTGCTGGGAAGAAGCCAAGTCCGTACCCAACGGTTTTTCCAAAACTACGCGCACGTTATCGGCATTCAAACCGATTTCGGCAAGGTTTTCACAGGCTTGCGCAAAGAATTTCGGCGCAGTTGAGAGGTAGATCACGACATTCTCAGTATTCTTGCGCGCTTTTACCAAGTCGCCCAAAGCAATGAAGTCGTCTTTCTTTGTCACATCGACTTTCAAATACTCAAGAC
>NZ_JBQCWY010000262.1:0-3999 GCF_051956955.1 Neisseria sp. P0021.S005
GTATGAAGAAGCTGCGGCAACTTTGGGCGCAAGCCGTTGGACTACGTTCCGCCGTGTCCTTTTGCCTGAAATCACACCGGCCTTGTTGACCAGTGCAGGCATGATGTTTGCCCGCTCTACCGGCGAATACGGCTCGGTCATTTTCATCGCAGGCAATATTCCGATGGTGTCTGAAATCCTGCCATTGATTATTACCGGAAAACTGGAGCAATACGATGCTCAGGGCGCGTCTGCCGTTGCTCTGTTTATGCTGATGATTTCATTTGTCATCCTGCTGATTTTAAACATTATGCAATGGACTTTAAGCCGCCGCGCCGGAGCGAGGGTTTAACAAACAACAGGCCGTCTGAAACATCAAGCAAACATTTTTCAGACGGCCTAAAAGGATACAAGAATAAATAGAGACTTCACTAACATGAAAACCCATTCCACTAATCCAAACTTGAGCGAACCGCGTTGGCTGCGCGTATTGCTGACTGCTACCGCCTTGGGCTTTCTGCTGCTGATGCTGGTCGTGCCTTTGGTTGCCGTATTCTATGAGGCCTTAAAAGGCGGTTGGGATTTATACCTGCAATCCTTGACCGATCCCGAGGCATGGTCTGCCATCAAATTGACGCTGATTACCGCGCTGATTGTCGTCCCCGTCAATGCCGTCTTGGGCGTGGCGATGGCGTGGCTGCTGACCCGTTTCGACTTCCGCGGCAAGCAGTTGCTGACTACCCTGCTCGATTTGCCGTTTTCCGTATCGCCCGTGGTGGCCGGTTTGATGTTCGTCTTATTGTTCGGCGCGCACACGGCATTGGGCGGCTGGCTGGAAGCGCAAGGCATACAGATTATCTTCGCCATCCCCGGCATTATTTTGGCGACGCTGTTCGTTACCTTCCCCTTTGTTGCGCGCGAAATCATTCCTTTGATGCAGGCGCAGGGCGACAGCGAAGAACAGGCCGCGCTGATTCTCGGCGCAAGCGGCTGGCAGATGTTTTGGCGCGTTACCCTGCCCAACATCAAATGGGCGCTGCTCTACGGCATCATCCTCACCAACGCCCGCGCAATGGGCGAGTTCGGCGCGGTCAGCGTGGTATCGGGACACATACGCGGCGAAACCAACACCATCCCGCTTTTGGTTGAAATCTTCTACAACGAATACAACTTCACCGGCGCATTCGCCCTCTCCAGCGTATTGGCACTTTTAGCCTTGGCTACCTTGCTGGTGCAAAACATCATTACCAAATTACAAGATAAAAAACTCGCCGCCGCCGAAAGGAACGCAGCATGAGCATCACTATTCAAAACTTAAACAAACACTTCGGAGCGTTCCACGCGCTGAAAAACATCAACCTCAACGTCCCCACCGGCAAACTCGTTTCCCTGCTCGGCCCTTCCGGCTGCGGCAAAACCACGCTCTTGCGCATTATTGCCGGGCTGGAAAACGCCGACGGTGGCCAAATTCTCTTTGACGGGCAAGACGTCACCGCCAAGCATGTGCGCGAGCGCAAAGTCGGTTTCGTGTTCCAACACTACGCCCTCTTCCGCCACATGAACGTGTTTGACAACGTCGCCTTCGGTTTGACCGTATTGCCCAAATCCGAACGCCCATCCAAAGAACAAATCCGCGCCAAAGTCGAAGAACTGCTCAAACTCGTGCAGCTCTCCCACCTCGCCAAATCCTATCCGCACCAGCTCTCCGGCGGCCAACGCCAACGTATCGCCCTTGCCCGTGCGCTTGCGGTCGAACCGAAACTCCTGCTTTTGGACGAACCCTTCGGCGCACTGGATGCCAAAGTGCGCAAAGAATTACGCACTTGGTTGCGCGACATCCATCACAACCTAGGCGTAACCAGCATTTTAGTAACACACGACCAAGAAGAAGCCCTCGAAGTTTCTGACGAAATTGTCGTCATGAACCACGGCAAAATCGAACAAACCGGCAGCGCCGAAGCCATTTACCGTAAACCTGAAAACGCCTTCGTTACCGAGTTCTTAGGCGAAACCGACGCTTTTGAAGGACGCATCGAAAAAGGCATCTGGCACTACAACGGCTTCGCGTGGAAATTGGACGCGCACTACAAATGGCAGGAACAAACCGCTATCGGCTATATCCGCCCACACGAATGGCAGCTTGCAGCCGAAAACGAAACACCGATGATTCGTGCCAAAATCGAAAAAATCCACGCCGTCGGCGCATTGACGCATATTTTGGTGAAACACGACAAACAGGACGTACATATCACGCTGGCAGGCAGCGATGCCGCGCGTTACCAAATCGCCGAAGGCAAAGAATTGAACCTGATTCCGAAACAGGTTTATGTCTTTTCTCAAAACGAACTGATTGAATATTCGATTTGAGACTAAATCATAAGGTCGTCTGAAAATCTGCTTTCAGACGGCCTTTCATCTTATTCAAACCTGCCAATCAATCGGCTCTAAACCATGCGCCTGCAAATAAGCGTTTGCCTGCGAAAAATGTTTGCAGCCGAAAAAGCCACGATACGCCGATAAAGGCGAAGGGTGCGGCGCGGTCAGCACCAAATGACGGCTGCGGTCGATAAACGCGCCTTTCTTCTGCGCATGGCTGCCCCACAGCATAAAGACCAAATGCTCGCGTTCCTTATCCAATTGTCGGATAACTTCATCGGTAAACGCCTCCCAACCAAAAGTCGCATGAGAATGAGCCGAACCAGCACGGACAGTCAACACCGTGTTCAACAGCAACACGCCCTGTTCCGCCCAATGCTGCAAATAGCCGTGTTGCGGAATCTGAAAATCCTCAATATCCGTCGCCAACTCTTTATAAATATTGACCAGCGATGGCGGCACCGCAATTTCAGATTGCACGGAAAACGCCAAACCATGCGCCTGCCCCGCGCCGTGATACGGGTCTTGCCCCAAAATCACTACTTTTACATTTCCGAATTCAGTCGTCCGAAAGGCATTGAATACGTCACGTTCAGGCGGATAAACGGTTATCCCCGCCTGCCTTTCATGGCGTACCTTCTCCAAAATCATTTGAAAATACGCCTTTTCTTTTTCCGCACCAATTGCCTCGTGCCAAGTCTGCATTGTTTACCGCTCCGTATTTGAATGGACTTATTATAAAGGATATGCCGCATAACGATATGGTTTGTTGCCGCCGGACTGAATCTTATCGACAGCAACAAGCCTAAAGCGTCATAATAGCGTTCTGAATCAGGCCGTCTGAAAACCCAATACGGCTTTTCAGACGGCCTTTTTATATCGTTCGATTTTTATATGAATACACAAACCATCAAAACCTATCTTGTCGGCGGCGCCGTCCGCGACCATATGTTAGGCCTGCCCGTCAAAGACCGTGATTGGGTAGTCGTTGGAGCAGATGCGCAAACCATGTTGGCTCAAGGCTATCAACCTGTCGGCAAGGATTTTCCCGTCTTTCTCCATCCGGACAGCCACGAAGAATACGCCCTCGCCCGTACCGAACGCAAAACCGCCAAAGGCTATGCCGGATTTAGCTTTCATGCCGATAAAGACGTTACGCTGGAACAAGACCTGATGCGCCGCGACCTGACCATCAATGCCATGGCTCAGGATTCAGACGGCACGATCATCGATCCTTTTGGCGGACAACAAGATTTGGTGGCCGGCATCCTGCGCCACGTTTCGCCTGCCTTTGCCGAAGACCCCGTGCGTATTTTGCGTATCGCCCGTTTTGCCGCGCGCTATGGTTTTCAAATTGCCGATGAAACCATGTCGCTGATGCGGCAAATGGTAGAAAACGGCGAAGCGGATGCCTTGGTTGCCGAACGCGTCTGGCAAGAATTGGCCAAAGGCTTGATGGAGAAAAATCCGCGCCGAATGATTGAAGTTTTGCGCGAATGCGGCGCACTCAAAGTTTTACTGCCCGAGCTTGATGCTCTTTTCGGCGTACCGCAACGCGCCGACTATCATCCCGAAATCGACAGCGGTATTCATACGCTGATGGTTGTACAACGAGCCGCAGAAATGAACCTCTCCCTCGCCGAA
>NZ_JBQCWY010000263.1:0-3987 GCF_051956955.1 Neisseria sp. P0021.S005
TTTCCAAAATGCTTGACCGGCCGATTGCGCGCGATGGTCGGAAGTTTGATGTTTCTCTCTTGTGGATGGTCGTCTTAATGACGGTCTTCAGCCTGATTATGATTTATTCGGCTTCTATTGCGTATGCGGCATCGGAAGGGGGCAGCCAGTTTTCTTTTGTGTCTAAGCAGGCAATGTTTATCCTGTTTACGGTGGCCATATGCTTGCCGCTTTTCCTGCTGAAGATGAGTTTCTGGCGGCGGATTATTCCGTTTTATTTTGCTGTTTCGGGTTTGCTGTTGTTGCTGGTTTTGTTTGTCGGCCGCGAAATTAACGGCGCGACGCGCTGGATTCATATCGGGCCGCTCAACTTGCAACCGACCGAATTTTTCAAATTGGCGACGGTCTTGTATTTGTCCAGCCTGTTTACGCGTCGTGAAGAAATGTTGCGTGATTTGGATTCTTTGGGTTGGTCGTCTTTGTTTACCGGTATTGGCGATTTGGTGTGCAGCCCTTTTAAAAGTGAAGCTTGGGTAAGGGTAAAGGAACGCTTCCGCAAGTTTAAGACCTTGATTCTGCCGATTATGTTGGTGGCGGTCGGTTTGGTTTTGATTATGGGTCAGCCGGACTTTGGCTCGTTTGTCGTGATTGTCGTGATTACCATGGGTATGCTGTTTTTGGCAGGCTTTCCGTGGAAGTATTTTGCCGTATTGGTGGCGACCGTTGTGAGCGGTATGGGCTTGTTGATTTTGGCTGCGCCTTACCGTATGGCGCGTGTGGCAGCGTTTTTGGACCCTTGGAGCGATCCTTTGGGTAAAGGCTATCAGCTGACGCATTCCTTGATGGCGATTGCGCGCGGGGGCTGGTTTGGTGAGGGCTTGGGTGCGAGTTTGGAAAAACGTTTCTACCTGCCTGAAGCGCATACGGACTTTATTTTTGCCGTCATCGGCGAGGAATTCGGCTTTTTCGGGATGCTGGTTTTGGTGTTCTGCTACGGCTGGCTGGTGTGGCGTGCGTTTTCCATCGGCAAGCAGGCGCGTGATTCGGGCTTGATGTTCAGCGCGTACATTGCCAACGGCATCGGTATTTGGATTGGTATTCAAAGTTTCTTCAATATCGGTGTAAACATCGGTATCCTGCCTACTAAAGGCCTGACTTTGCCGTTTATGTCTTACGGTGGTTCGGCTGTCTTTATCATGCTGGTGTGCATTACTTTGTTATTGCGCATTGATTATGAAAACCGCCAAAAAATGCGCGGTTATTCGGTGGAGTAAAACCATGAGCGGTAAAACTTTTATGCTGATGGCCGGCGGTACGGGCGGTCATATTTTCCCTGCATTGGCGGTTGCCGAGTCGCTGCAAAAGCGCGGCCATCATGTGATTTGGCTGGGCAGTCAGGATTCGATGGAAGAGCGTATCGTGCCGCAATACGGCATACGCTTGGAAACGCTGGCCATTAAAGGAATCCGTGGCAACGGCATCAAGCGCAAGCTGATGTTGCCGTTTACGCTGTATAAAACTGTCCGTGCGGCGCAGCAGATTATTAAGAAACACCGTGTCGAGTGTGTGATCGGTTTTGGTGGTTTTGTTACTTTCCCCGGTGGCTTGGCGGCAAAAATTTCCGGTGTGCCGATTGTGATTCATGAGCAAAACGCCGTAGCCGGTTTGTCCAACCGCCAACTGTCGTGTTGGGCAAAACGTGTTCTGTATGCTTTCCCGAAAGCCTTTCAACATGAAGGCGGATTGGTGGGTAACCCTGTCCGTGCCGATATTGCGGCATTGCCTGTTCCTGAAGAACGCTTTGCAAACCGCCAGGGCCGTCTGAAAGTTTTGGTGGTGGGTGGCAGTTTAGGGGCAGATGTGTTGAACAAAACCGTTCCGCAGGCTTTGGCATTGTTGCCTGAGGCTGCCCGTCCGCAAATGTATCATCAGTCCGGCCGCAATAAATTGGGTAACTTGCAGGCGGATTACGATGCGTTGGGTGTGCAAGCCGAGTGCGTCGAATTTATTACCGATATGGTGTCTGCCTACCGAGATGCCGATTTGGTGATTTGTCGTGCCGGCGCGCTGACGATTGCCGAACTGACGGCTGCCGGTTTGGGTGCGTTGCTGGTGCCGTATCCGCATGCAGTGGACGACCATCAAACAGCCAATGCGCGTTTTATGGTGCAGGCCGAAGCTGGTTTGCTGCTGCCGCAAACTCAACTGACGGCAGAAAAATTGGCCGAAATCCTCGGCGGTTTGAACCGTGAAAAATGCCTGAAATGGGCGAAAAATGCCCGTACGCTGGCGTTGCCGCACAGTGCGGACGATGTGGCGGAAATTGCCATATCCTGTACTGAGTAAGCAGGCAGACTTCGATTAAAGGCCGTCTGAAAGTTGATTAACGGCATTTCAGACGGCCTTCATTGCCTTTGTTAAAATTCCTTTACAATAAAAGCATAGCGCAGAAGCGGATAGCCCTTTAAAATAACGCCTTTACGCACTAAAAACCAACCGGAACGCAACGTTATGATGAAAAATCGAGTGACCAACATCCATTTTGTCGGAATCGGCGGCGTCGGCATGAGCGGTATTGCCGAAGTTTTACACAATTTGGGCTTTAAAGTTTCCGGTTCGGATCAGGCGCGTAATGCCGTTACTGAGCATTTGAGCGCTCTCGGCATCCAAGTTTACCCCGGCCATACTGCCGAACACGTCAATGGTGCCGATGTGGTTGTTACTTCTACTGCCGTCAAAAAAGACAATCCTGAAGTTGTTGCCGCGTTGGAACAGCAGATTCCCGTGATTCCGCGCGCGCTGATGTTGGCAGAACTGATGCGCTTCCGCGATGGTATCGCCATTGCCGGTACGCACGGCAAAACCACGACAACCAGCCTGACCGCTTCTATTCTCGGTGCGGCAGGACTTGATCCTACTTTTGTTATCGGTGGCAAGCTCAATGCCGCAGGTACCAACGCCCGTTTGGGTAAAGGCGAATACATCGTCGCAGAAGCCGACGAATCTGATGCCTCTTTCCTGTACCTGACCCCGATTATGTCCGTTGTGACCAATATCGACGAAGACCACATGGACACTTACGGCCACAGTGTTGAGAAACTGCATCAGGCGTTTGTCGATTTTATCCACCGTATGCCGTTTTACGGCAAAGCATTTTTGTGCATCGACAGCGAACATGTCCGCGCGATTTTGCCAAAAGTGAGCAAGCCTTACGCTACTTATGGCTTGGACGATACTGCCGATATCTACGCAACCGATATTGAAAACATCGGCGCTCAAATGAAATTTACCGTTCATGTTCAAATGAAAGGACATGAGCAAGAGCCGTTTGAAGTTGTTTTGAATATGCCCGGTCGCCACAACGTCCTCAATGCGTTGGCGGCTATTGGTGTTGCGCTGGAAGTTGGCGCATCGGTTGAAGCCATCCAAAAAGGCTTGCTCGGCTTTGAAGGCGTCGGCCGCCGCTTCCAAAAATATGGCGACATCAAATTGCCAAACGGCGGAACCGTTTTGCTGGTGGACGATTATGGCCACCATCCTGTCGAAATGGCGGCAACCCTTTCTGCTGCACGCGGCGCATACCCTGAAAAACGCTTGGTCTTGGCTTTCCAACCGCACCGCTATACCCGTACACGCGATTTGTTTGAAGACTTTACTAAAGTCCTCAATACCGTTGATGCGCTGGTGTTGACCGAAGTTTATGCCGCAGGTGAAGAGCCGATTGCCGCAGCCGATTCCCGCGCCTTGGCGCGCGCCATCCGCGTATTGGGCAAACTTGAGCCTATTTACTGCGAAAACGTTGCCGACCTGCCGCAAATGCTGCTGAATGTTTTGCAAGACGGCGATGTTGTTCTGAATATGGGTGCCGGCAGCATCAACCGCGTTCCGTCTGCATTGGTGGAATTGTCGAAACAATCATAATAAACAGGCATATTGGCCTTTGAGGACAGATAGGTCGTCTGAATAATATTCAGACGGCCTGTATCAGTATTTAAGAAAGTGGAAAGT
>NZ_JBQCWY010000264.1:0-3986 GCF_051956955.1 Neisseria sp. P0021.S005
ACATCATCCTCGTCGGCGCCAGCGAACGTCCGCACAGCCTTGGCGAACGCATTTTCAGCCACCTGCTCGGTTCCTCATATCAAGGCAAAATCACCCCCGTCAATCTTCGACACAGCAGTGTAGCAGGCATTCCCTCCTACTCCAGCCTCAGCAAAATCCCGGGACAAGCCGATTTGGTTGTTGCCGTTATCCCGCCCGACCATTACGACTCGCTGTTCAAAGCCTGCCGTAAAAAAGACCTGCACCACATTATTCTGATTCAAGATTGGGAAAACCTACCGCCCGAATCCTGCAAAAACGCCCGTTCCACCATTCAAAAACATCACGGCGATGAATTGAACATCACCGTATGCAACAGCGCAGGCATCCAACTTCCCTCACTCAACCTCAACATCAGCACCCAAACCGACTATCCGGCCGGCCATATCGCATTACTCACCGGCCACAGCACCGTCAGCCGCAACATCAACCACCTGCTGAACACGCTGCATCAAGGCGTATCGCGCCACATCAGCCTCAACTATGATCTAAGCCCTACTACATCGGCCGACTGGCTCAACCGCTTCGGCCACAACCGCCATACTAAAGTTGCCGTGATCCACTACAATCCGGCCGAAAACCAACGCGAGCTGTTCAGTGCCATCCGCCACTTTACACGCCACACTCCGCTTATCCTATTGTCTACACACTACACCGACGACACAGACAAAGCCATCCTGCGCAGCCTCAGCCGCCATTGCAATTTCCAACCGGTATTCAATAACGCCGAACTGGAAGCAGCCCTAAAAGCCCACCTTTCCGGCATTCCCGTCATTACCAACCCCACCATATTGTCCGATACGCCGATAGAATGGCTGCGCACTACCGCCAATGCCTGCGAATTGACCCTCGACCTCCCAACCGATGTACCATCCGTCCGACAAGGCTGCATCGGCAGCAACCCTACGCCTGCACGCATCCACCGTCTGGCGCTCGAACAATTACAAAATCCGCATACTCAAGCCCTGCTTGGCATTATTTCGCCAGATACGCCAGACGCATACAGTATTCATCAAACTCTGGATAATTTGGCACAAAAAACCAGCAAGCCCATTCTCGTCAGCTATCGTTTTTCAGACGGCCTGACTCGGTTTAACACGCCGGAAGAAGCCTTGCTGACACTTTATTTCCGCAATCAAACAGCCTATTTGCAACAAGTACAAAATACCCCTGCGCCAGCCAAAACAGGTCGTCTAAAAACACCCAAAAGCAAAAGTATCGATAAAGCCATTGCTTCCGGCCAAACCGAACTGATGGCGGAAGCCCTATACCTGCCTCCGTGCCAAACCCAAAAACACAATGCCGTCCAATTCCGATTCAACCGCCATGCCATTTACGGCAATATCCTTACCGCCCATTACAACGGCAAAACCGAAGCCGCATTACCTCCTTTTACCACACTCGATATCCAGCGTTTAAGCCAGTTTGCAGAACTTGACAACACTTCCGTTCTCAATCAATTCCTGCATTCCCTAAACACGCTTATCCACAACAACCAGCATATCGGCGACATCATCCTCAACTACAACGGCAGCCAATACAGCAGCACCATCATTCCCAAAATTGTGGAAAAACCAGCCACGCCGACAACCAAAATCCCCAAAAAAGCCGTCCAAACCTTAGAACAGGCCGCCGCTAAAATGCAAAGTGCCGCCGCCTACCTCCAACAAAAAAATCCGGTCGCAGCCGAGTTTCTACGCAACACCGGCGAAGCCGCGTCCGAACTACTGCACCCTAAAACCGAAACTCCCGAGATACAAAACGTACTCGCACCCTATCCGAGCCAAACCGATACCTTTACCCTGCCCGACGGCAACACACTGCACATCCGCGCACTAGAACCTGAAGATGCCGAAGCCAAACAAAAATTTGTCCGCCAATTACCCGCGGCCGACCGCTATACGCGCTTCATGACCCATACCAACGAGTTGCCGCCGCCGACACTCGCACGGCTGACCCGTCTCGATTTCCATGCCGAATGCGCGTGGGTAGCCTTCGCTTCAGACGGTCGTATCGTCGCAGTTAGCCGTTACAGCCGCATCAATCGTAATGAGTGCGAGTTCGGCATTACTTTAGCACCTGAAACACGCAAAACCGGCTTGGCCGGCAAAATGATAAGCCTCATTATCCAAACTGCCACACAGCAAGGTTATCAAATCATGAATGCGGAAATCCTCAAAGAAAACACACCGATGCTCAAACTCGCTGAAAAATCAGGATTTACCGTCACTCCATCGGAAACCGACCGCGGCCTGTATCAAGCAAGCCTCGATTTGAACGAATGGCAAAACAGCAACAAAAACAAATAAAAACTTGCATAACCCGTGTAAAATATCCTAAAATTAGCGGTTTCTATATATCCGCATTTTTCAAAAGGACTCAAAATGGTAGTTATCCGTTTGGCTCGCGGCGGCTCAAAACACCGCCCTTTCTTCAACGTAGTCGTAACTGACTCTCGCAACCGTCGTGACGGCCGCTTCATCGAGCGCGTAGGTTTCTACAACCCCGTTGCCAACGAAAAACAAGAACGTGTACGTTTCGACGCAGACCGCATCAACCACTGGGTTGCTCAAGGTGCGAAAGTTAGCGACGCAGTTGCCAAACTGATTAAAGAGCAAAAAATCGCTGCTTAATCAGCTGAAACGACCATGACAGACACTCAAACACGGGTAGCCATGGGCTACATCAAAGGTGTGTTCGGCATTAAAGGCTGGCTTAAAATTGCCGCCAATACCGAATATACCGACAGTCTGCTGGACTACCCAGAGTGGCAGTTGTGCAAGGATGGCAAAACCCTGAATGTTGTGCTTGAGGCAGGTAAAATTGTCAATGGCGAACTTCAGGTCAAATTTGAAGGTATAGACGATCGCGATCAAGCATTTGCCTTGCGCGGCTATACCATCGAAATTCCCAGAGAGTCATTCGCCCCTACTGAAGAAGACGAATACTACTGGGCAGATTTAGTCGGCATGACCGTCATCAATAAAGAAAACATTGTCCTCGGCAAAGTCAGTAACCTGATGGAAACCGGCGCGAATGATGTTTTGATGATTAAAGGCAAACACGGACAAATCCTGATTCCCTTCGTCTCCAACTATATCGAATCTGTCGATACCGACAGCAAAACTATTATCGCCGACTGGGGTTTGGATTACTGATGCTGATTCAAGCCATCACCATTTTTCCAGAGATGTTCGACAGCATTGTCGAATATGGTGTTACAGGCAGGGCAAGAAAACAAAACCTTTGGCAATTTCAAGCCGTTAATCCCCGAAAATTTGCCGACAACAAACTTGGCTATATCGATGATCGCCCCTTCGGAGGTGGTCCGGGAATGATTATGATGGCGCCGCCGCTTCAAGCAGCAATTGAAGAAGCCAAAGCAAACTCGCAAAAACCTGCCAAAGTAATTTATCTCAGTCCGCAAGGTCAGTCGCTGACACATAAAAAGGCCGCAGATCTTGCCGAACTGCCCCATCTTATTCTTCTATGCGGACGCTATGAAGGCATAGATGAAAGACTATTGCAAAGCAGTGTGGACGAAGAAATCAGCATTGGCGACTTTGTCGTCTCAGGTGGCGAATTACCCGCCATGATGTTGATGGATGCTGTCTTAAGATTGGTTCCGGGCGTATTGGGCGATATACAGTCAGCCGAACAAGACTCGTTTTCAGACGGCCTTTTAGACTGTCCTCATTACACCAAACCCGTAGAATTCCAAGGCATGACAGTTCCTGATGTCTTACGCTCAGGGAATCATGGCTTGATTGCCGAGTGGCGATTGAAACAATCACTGCGACGCACTTTAGAGCGCCGACCCGATTTATTGGAAAAGCGCAGTTTAATCCCAAAGGAATCCCGCCTCTTAAAAGAAATCTTGCAAGAGCAACAGGAAATCCAATCATAACTTAGGAAAAACAAATGAACTTGATTCAACAATTAGAGCA
>NZ_JBQCWY010000265.1:0-3986 GCF_051956955.1 Neisseria sp. P0021.S005
TGCTCTAATTGTTGAATCAAGTTCATTTGTTTTTCCTAAGTTATGATTGGATTTCCTGTTGCTCTTGCAAGATTTCTTTTAAGAGGCGGGATTCCTTTGGGATTAAACTGCGCTTTTCCAATAAATCAGGTCGGCGCTCTAAAGTGCGTCGCAGGGATTGTTTCAATCGCCACTCGGCAATCAAGCCATGATTTCCTGAGCGTAAGACATCAGGAACCATCATGCCTTGGAATTCTACGGGTTTGGTGTAATGAGGACAGTCTAAAAGGTCGTCTGAAAACGAGTCTTGTTCAGCTGACTGTATATCGCCCAATACGTCCGGAACCAATCTTAAGACGGCATCCATCAACATCATGGCGGGTAATTCGCCACCCGAGACGACAAAGTCGCCAATGCTGATTTCTTCGTCCACACTGCTTTGCAGCAGTCTTTCATCTATGCCTTCATAGCGTCCGCATAGAAGAATAAGATGGGGCAGTTCGGCAAGTTCTGCAGCTTTTTTATGTGTCAGCGGCTGACCTTGCGGACTGAGATAAATTACTTTGGCAGGTTTTTGCGAGTTTGCTTTGGCTTCTTCAATTGCCGCTTGAAGCGGCGGAGCCATCATAATCATTCCCGGACCACCTCCGAAGGGTCGATCATCAATATAGCCAAGTTTGTTGTCGGCAAATTTTCGGGGATTGATGGCTTGAAACTGCCAAAGATTTTGTTTTCTTGCTCTGCCTGTAACGCCGTATTCGACAATACTGTCGAACATCTCTGGGAAAATGGTGATGGCTTGAATCAGCATCAGTAGTCCAAACCCCAGTCGGCAATAATGGTTTTGCTGTCGGTATCGACAGATTCGATATAGTTGGAGACAAAGGGAATCAGGATTTGTCCGTGTTCGCCTTTAATCATCAAAACATCATTGGCACCGGTTTCCATCAGGTTGTTGACTTTGCCGAGGACGATGTTTTCTTTGTTGATGACGGTCATGCCGACTAAATCTGCCCAGTAGTATTCGTCTTCCTCAGTAGGGGAGAATGACTCTCTGGGGATTTCGATGGTATAGCCGCGCAAGGTAAATGCTTGATCGCGATCGTCTATACCTTCAAATTTGACCTGAAGTTCGCCATTGGCAATTTTACCTGCCTCAAGCACAACATTCAGGGCTTTACCATCCTTGCACAACTGCCACTCGGGGTAGTCCAGCAGGCTGTCGGTATATTCGGTATTGGCGGCAATTTTAAGCCAGCCTTTAATGCCGAATACGCCTTTGATGTAGCCCATGGCTACCCGTTTTTGAGTGTCTGTCATGGTCGTTTTAGCTGATTAAGCAGCGATTTTTTGCTCTTTAATCAGTTTGGCAACTGCGTCGCTAACTTTCGCGCCTTGAGCAACCCAGTGGTTGATGCGGTCTGCGTCGAAACGTACGCGTTCTTGTTTTTCGTTGGCAACGGGGTTGTAGAAACCTACGCGCTCGATGAAGCGGCCGTCACGACGGTTGCGAGAGTCAGTTACAACTACGTTGAAGAAAGGGCGGTGTTTTGAGCCGCCGCGAGCCAAACGGATAACTACCATTTTGAGTCCTTTTGAAAAATGCGGATATATAGAAACCGCTAATTTTAGGATATTTCACACGGGTTATGCAAGTTTTTATTTGTTTTTGTTGCTGTTTTGCCATTTGTTCAAATCGAGGCTTGCTTGATACAGACCGCGGTCGGTTTCCGATGGGGTGACGGTAAATCCTGATTTTTCAGCGAGTTTGAGCATCGGTGTGTTTTCTTTGAGGATTTCCGCATTCATAGTTTGGTAACCTTGCTGTGTGGCAGTTTGGATGATGAGGCTCATCATTTTGCCTGCCAAGCCGGTTTTGCGTGCTTCAGGCGCTAAAGTAATGCCGAACTCGCACTCATTGCGATTGATGCGGCTGTAGCGGCTGACTGCAACAATATGGCCGTCTGAAGCGAAGGCTGCCCACGTGCATTCGGTATGGAAATCGGGACGGGTCAGCCGTGCGAGTGTGGGCAGCGGCAACTCGTTGGTATGGGTCATGAAGCGCGTATAGCGGTCGGCCGCGGGTAATTGGCGGACAAATTTTTGTTTGGCTTCGGCATCTTCAGGCTCTAGTGCGCGGATGTGCAGTGTGTTGCCGTCGGGCAGGGTAAAGGTCTCGGTTTGGCTCGGATAGGGTGCGAGTACGTTTTGTATCTCGGGCGTTTCGGTTTTAGGGTGCAGCAGTTCGGAAGCGGCTTCGCCGGTGTTGCGTAGGAATTCGGCCGCTGCCGGATTTTTTTGTTGGAGGTAGGCGGCGGCGCTTTGCATTTTGGCGGCGGCCTGTTCTAAGGTTTGGACGGCTTTTTTTGGGATTTTGGTTGTTGGTACGGCTGGTTTTTCCACGATTTCGGGAATGATAGTGCTGCTGTATTGGCTGCCGTTGTAGTTGAGGATAATGTCGCCGATATGCTGGTTGTTGTGGATAAGCGTGTTTAGGGAATGCAGGAATTGATTGAGAACGGACGTGTTGTCGAGTTCTGCAAATTGGCTTAAACGCTGGATATCGAGTGTGGTAAATGGAGGTAATGCGGCTTCGGTTTTGCCGTTGTAATGGGCGGAAAGGATGTTGCCGTAAATGGCATGGCGGCTGAATCGAAATTGGACGGCATTGTGTTTTTTGGTTTGGCACGGAGGCAGGTATAGGACTTCCGCCATCAGTTCGGTTTGGCCGGATGCAATGGCTTTATCGATATTTTTGCTTTTAGGTGTTTTCAGACGGCCTGTTTTGGCTGGCGCAGGGATATTTTGCACCTGTTGCAAATAGGCTGTTTGATTGCGGAAATAAAGTGTCAGTAAGGCTTCTTCCGGCGTGTTAAACCGAGTCAGGCCGTCTGAAAAACGATAGCTGACGAGAATGGGCTTGCTGGTTTTTTGTGCCAAATTATTCAGAGTTTGATGAATGCTGTACGCATCCGGCGTATCTGGCGAAATAATGCCGAGCAGGGCTTGAGTATGTGGATTTTGTAATTGTTCGAGCGCTAGACGGTGGATGCGTGCAGGCGTGGGATTGCTGCCGATGCAGCCTTGTCGGATGGATGGGGCATCAGTTGGGAGGTCGAGGGTCAATTCACAGGCATTGGCGGTGCTGCGCAGCCATTCTATCGGCGTGTCGGACAGAATGGTGGGGTTGGTAATGACGGGAATGCCGGAAAGGTGGGCTTTTAAGGCCGCTTCCAGTTCAGCGGTATTGAATACCGGTTGGAAATTGCAATGGTGGCTGAGGCTGCGCAGGATGGCTTTGTCTGTGTCGTCGGTATGGTGTGTGGACAACAGGATAAGCGGAGTGTGGTGTGTAAAGTGACGGATGGCACTGAACAGCTCGCGTTGGTTTTCGGCCGGGTTATAGTGGATCACGGCAACTTTGGTATGGCGATTGTGGCCGAAGCGGTTGAGCCAGTCGGCGGATGTAGTAGGGCTTAGATCATAGTTGAGACTAATGTGGCGCGATACGCCTTGATGCAGTGTGTTCAGCAGGTGGTTGATGTTGCGGCTGACGGTGCTGTGGCCAGTCAGTAACGCGATATGGCCGGCTGGATAGTCGGTTTGGGTGCCGATGTTGAGGTTGAGCGAGGGGAGTTGGATGCCTGCGCTGTTGCACACGGTGATGTTCAATTCGTCACCGTGATATTTTTGAATGATGGAACGGGCGTTTTTACAGGATTCGGGCGGCAGGTTTTCCCAATCTTGAATCAGGATAATGTGGCGCAGGTCTTTTTTGCGGCAAGCTTTGAACAGTGAGTCGTAATGATCGGGCGGGATAACGGCAACAACCAAGTCGGCTTGTCCCGGGATTTTGCTGAGGCTGGAGTAGGAGGGAATACCTGCTACACTGCTGTGTCGAAGATTGACGGGGGTGATTTTGCCTTGATATGAGGAACCGAGCAGGTGGCTGAAAATGCGTTCGCCAAGGCTGTGCGGACGTTCGCTGGCGCCGACGAGGATGATGT
>NZ_JBQCWY010000266.1:0-3984 GCF_051956955.1 Neisseria sp. P0021.S005
ACCGGGCACAGGCAGCCGTATCTTCCGTACGACCATCCGCGAACAATGGCTTCCCAAGCTCACGGCCTTCCGCCCCGAGTTGGTGTTGCTTTCAGCCGGTTTTGACGGGCACAAACAAGACGAAACAGGCCGTCTGAACCTGCATGAAGCCGATTTTGCCTGGCTGACACACAAAATCGTCCAAGCAACAGCAAGCTGTCAAGGACGTATCGTTTCCGTGCTGGAGGGCGGATATACCTTGGAATCCATGTCTAAATCTGCCGCCGCCCACATCCGCGTATTGGCAGGCTTAAGCAAGGCCGACTACGTCATCGCCTACCAAAAGCATCTGAAGCGCGGCAAAAGTAACAACCCTACACCATAACGTATTCAAACTATTGCCCCAGGCCGTCTGAAAATAGATTATCCATTTCAGACGGCCTTTTTTTCATTTACAAACTTTAATTTGAGCAAAGACAAACCATTTTCATATTATCAGTAGTAAAATAACAAATATAAAACATATCAATAAAAATATTTCACACGCCACACTGCTTCCCTTTCCCTAATTGACCGTCTTTTTCAGACGGCCTCCACTTTAAAAAAAGGAGCGTTACAATGAAAGCAGCACGTTTTTACAACAAAGGTGACATCCGCATCGAAGACATTCCAGAGCCAACCGTAGCTCCGGGTACTGTCGGCATTAATGTTGCGTGGTGCGGTATCTGCGGTACCGATCTGCACGAATTCATGGAAGGCCCGATTTTCATTCCGCCTTGCGGCCATCCGCACCCAATCTCCGGCGAGTCAGCCCCTGTAACCATGGGGCACGAGTTCTCCGGCGTGGTTTATGCCGTAGGCGAAGGCGTGGACGACATCAAAGTCGGCCAACACGTTGTCGTTGAACCCTACATCATCCGCGACGATGTACCGACCGGCGAAGGCAGCAACTACCACCTCTCCAAAGACATGAACTTCATCGGTTTAGGTGGCTGCGGTGGCGGCTTGTCTGAAAAAATCGCCGTTAAACGCCGTTGGGTACACCCTATTTCCGACAAAATTCCATTAGACCAAGCTGCTTTGATTGAGCCTCTGTCTGTCGGCCACCATGCTTATGTACGCAGTGGCGCGAAAGAAGGCGACGTGGCATTGGTCGGCGGCGCAGGCCCAATCGGTTTGCTGTTGGCTGCCGTATTGAAAGCCAAAGGCATCAAAGTCATCATCACCGAATTGAGCAAAGCACGTAAAGACAAAGCACGCGAAGCCGGCGTGGCCGACTACATCCTCGACCCGTCCGAAGTCGATGTCGTCGAAGAAGTGAAAAAACTGACCAACGGCGAAGGCGTAGATGTCGCATTCGAATGCACCAGCGTCAACAAAGTGCTGGACACCATGGTCGAAGCATGCCGTCCGACTGCGAAAGTCGTCATCGTATCCATTTGGAGCCACCCCGCCACCATCAACGTCCATAGCGTCGTGATGAAAGAGCTGGACGTGCGCGGCACCATCGCCTACTGCAACGACCACGCAGAAACCATCAAATTGGTTGAAGAAGGCAAAATCAACCTTGAGCCTTTCATCACCCAGCGCATCAAACTGGACGAATTGATTTCCGAAGGCTTCGAGCGCTTGATCCACAACAACGAATCCGCAGTAAAAATCATTGTCAATCCTAATCTTTAATCCTAAGGCTTAAAGAATAAACAGGCCGTCTGAAACTTTTCAGACGGCCTGTCTACTTGATAAATTCCCGAATGGCCCAATTCTCTGCCGACCATTCACTTATCAAGAGTAAAACTCCATGAATCCAAAATACGCCCCACTCTTTCAAACATACACCCTCAATAACGGCGTAACCATCAAAAACCGCCTTGTCGTCGCCCCCATGACCCATTTCGGCTCACAAGCCGACGGTTTGATCAGCGACCAAGAGCGTACATTCCTCAGCAACCGTGCAGGCGATATGGGCTTGTTTATCACTGCCGCCACTTTGGTTCAAAAAGACGGCAAAGCCTTTCACGGCCAACCTGAAGCCACAGGCGAACACTGCCTCGACAGCCTGAAAGAAACCGCACAAATCCTGCAACAACAAGGCGCAAAAGCGATTTTGCAAATCCATCACGGCGGCTCCAAAGCCATTGATGAACTTTTGGACGGTCTCGACAAAATCAGCGCTTCCGCCAGCGAAACCGAACACGCACGCGAAGCGACCGCAGAAGAAGTCGAAGCACTCATCGCCTCTTATGCGCAAGCCGCCGATTTGGCGCTTCGTGCCGGTTTTGACGGCGTGGAAATCCACGGTGCGAACGGCTATCTGATCCAACAGTTTTACTCTGCCCAAAGCAACCGCCGCAACGACCAATGGGGCGGCAGCTTGGAAAACAGAATGCGCTTCCCGCTGGCCGTTATCGATGCCGTGGTTGCCGTCCGTGAAAAACACCAGCGCAACGACTTCATTATCGGCTACCGCTTCTCCCCTGAAGAGCCGGGTGACAACGGCTTAACCATGACCGAAACCGGCGCACTGATTGACGCATTGGTACAAAAACCGCTGCAATATTTGCACGTTTCCCTGTGGGAATTTGATAAAAAAATCCGTCGCGGCGGCGATACAGCCCAAACCCGTATGCAGTTTATCCACGAACGCATCAACGGCAAACTGCCGCTTATCGGCGTAGGCAACCTGTTTACCGCCGACCAAATTTTGGCCGCCTATGAAACCGGCTGGGCAGAATTTATCGCCTTGGGCAAAACCGTGATGATTAATCCGCACATCGCCACGCAAATCCGTGAAGGCCGCGAAGATGAAATCGAAACGCAACTCGATCCGACGCGCGCCGACCATTACGGCCTTCCCGACACCTTGTGGGGATTTGCCTCCAGTGGTACGCAATCATGGCTGCCGCCGGTAAAAGGCGCAGAATGGAAACCGATGGATATTTAATCATCGATTCATAAACAAAGGCCGTCTGAAACTTTTCAGACGGCCTTTGTTTTGGTACAAACATTGAATTATCAAGCATTTTTTTGTACAATTCCGCATCTTTCAATCTATTGCAGGGCGTGTTGCACACGCCCTTATTTTAGCCTGTTTTCCAATACCCATATCCTTCAGGCCGTCTGAAAAAGCGGCCTGAACCTTTTTGCAAAGAAAACCATGTCCCAAGAAATCCTCGACCAAGTGCGCCGCCGCCGCACGTTTGCCATCATCTCCCACCCCGACGCGGGTAAAACCACGCTGACCGAAAAACTGCTGCTGTTTTCAGGTGCGATTCAAAGCGCAGGTACGGTAAAAGGCAAGAAAACCGGCAAATTCGCCACCTCCGACTGGATGGACATCGAGAAGCAGCGCGGCATTTCCGTGGCCTCGTCCGTAATGCAATTCGACTACAAAGACCATACCGTCAACCTCTTGGACACGCCGGGACACCAAGACTTCTCCGAAGATACCTACCGCGTATTGACCGCCGTGGACAGCGCATTGATGGTCATCGACGCGGCAAAAGGTGTGGAAGCGCAAACCATCAAACTCTTGAACGTCTGCCGCCTGCGCAATACGCCGATTGTCACGTTCATGAACAAATACGACCGCGAAGTACGCGATTCTTTGGAGTTGCTGGACGAAGTGGAAAACATCCTGCAAATCCGCTGCGCGCCCGTAACCTGGCCGATCGGCATGGGCAAAAATTTCAAAGGCGTGTACCACATCCTGAACGACGAAATCTATCTCTTCGACGCGGGTGGCGAGCGTCTGCCGCACGAGTTCGACATCATCAAAGGTATCGACAATCCTGAATTGGAACAACGCTTTCCGCTTGAAATCCAGCAGCTGCGAGACGAAATCGAATTGGTACAGGCTGCTTCCAACGAATTTAATCTCGAAGAATTCCTCGCCGGCGAACTCACGCCCGTGTTCTTCGGCTCTGCGATTAACAACTTCGGTATTCAGGAAATCCTCAATTCATTGATTGAATGGGCGCCCGCGCCGAAACCGCGCGACGCGAC
>NZ_JBQCWY010000267.1:0-3948 GCF_051956955.1 Neisseria sp. P0021.S005
GATTAAAACGTCGCTGCCGGCCTGCTTCAGCGTTTGGTTGAGCAGGTCGGTAATTTTATCGCCCCAAAATTCGTAGAGGTTTTTACCGCGCGAGTTGGCAAAGGCTGTGCCCATTTCCAAGCGGTAGGGCTGCATCAAGTCGAGCGGGCGCAGTACGCCGTATAGGCCGGAGAGCAGGCGGACGTGTTGTTGCAGGTAGTCGATTTGTTTCGGTTTGAGCGTATCGGCGGCGATGCCTTCGTAGACGTCGCCGTTGAACATAAATACGGCTTGTTTGGCGTTTTCAGGCGTAAACGGCGTGTGCCATACGGCATTGCGTTCGGCATTGAGCAGGGCGATTTTGTCGGAAACATGCATCAGCTCGGCGATTTGTTGGGGGGCAAGCTGGCGCAACTCCTGCATCAGGATTTCCGCTTCGGGCAGAAGGTCGGGCTGGGTAAAGCTGCTGACGGGGGAGGGGTCTTTTTCGTTGAGGTTTTTGGCTGGGGATAAGACAAAAAACATAATAATTTCGGCTTTGAAATGAATAATATGTGGGATTGTAGGTTTAAAATCGGGGAAGAACAAGACGGGCTAAACGCATTAATTGAATGCTTTTATTGAAACGTATTTCTGTTGAAAGTAAAATTCGAAGCTTCCACCTGTTTCTGACATTTCTATTTGAGGAGAATATCATGTCTAAAACCATTATCCATACCGACAAAGCCCCTGCCGCGATTGGTGCATACAGCCAAGCAGTCCGTGCAGGCGATACGGTTTATATGAGCGGTCAGATTCCTTTGGATCCAGCTACGATGACCGTGGTCGGCGATGGCGACTTCCGCGCCGAAGCAGTGCAAGTATTTAAAAACCTGCAAGCCGTAGCCGAAGCAGCAGGCGGTTCTTTGAACGATATCGTCAAACTCAATGCTTATTTGACCGATTTGGCCAACTTTGCCGTGTTCAATGAAGTGATGGCTGAATTTATCAAACAACCTTTCCCTGCACGTGCGGCGGTTGGCGTGGCCAGCCTGCCTAAAGGCGTTCAGGTTGAAGCAGAAGCAGTATTGGTTTTAAATGCATAATTGATGTTTTCAGACGGCCTAGGCTGGGCTTGAGGCCGTCTGAAAATAATAACAACGGAAAACAATAATAATGGCACATTACGCAATCGGAGACATTCAAGGCTGTTTTGACGAGCTGACTTTGTTGCTTGCCAAAATCGGCTTTAATCATGGTACGGACACCCTTTGGCTGGTCGGCGATATTGTCAATCGCGGCCCGAAGTCCTTGGAAACCCTGAAATTTGCCAAAGAGCATGACAGCAGCGTGCAAATGGTTTTGGGCAATCATGATTTGCATCTTTTGGCCGTCGGTTGCGGTGAAGGAACGCTCAAGCGCAGCGATACGGTTGAGCCGATTTTGTCCCATCCCGAGAGTCAATCCTTATTGGACTGGCTGCGTCATCAACCGCTTTTGGTGCGCGGTAACAGGCATGTGATGGTGCATGCCGGTATTTTGCCACAATGGTCGGTTGATAAAGCCGAAAGCCTTGCCCGTGAAGCCGAGGATGAATTGCAAGGTAAAAAGTACAGGAAATTTTTTGGCAAAATGTACGGCAACAAGCCGACTGCGTGGACGGATGATTTGACCGGCTACGAGCGCCTACGGATGATTGTTAATGTCTTTACCCGTATGCGTGCGCTGACGTACAAAGGCGAATTGGATTACGAATATAAATCCACTTTGAAGAAAATGCCGCTTTACCTGCGCCCTTGGTTTAAAGCACCTGATAGGCAGAATTTGGATTATATTACCGTGTTCGGGCATTGGTCGTCGTTGGGCTACGTTAATACAGACCAAGTAATTGCTTTGGATACCGGCGCGTTGTGGGGCGGAGAGCTGACAGCGGTCAATTTGGATACCAATGAAGTAATACAGGTACCGTCTTTGGGCGGATTGGACTGGAAAACGGCATTGAAATAGTTTGGATAAGATAAAAGGCCGTCTGAAATGTTTCAGACAGCCTTTTCGTATTGGTTAATCCAAAGAAGGCAGGAGTTTGTCCGGATTCATAATGCCATAAGGGTCAAGCTGATTTTTGATGGAATGCATCAGAACAAGTTCGGCCTGCGTACGCACACGGGGCAGCCAATGTTTTTTGATGATGCCTACGCCGTGTTCTGCGGCAATCGTACCATGGCAGGCAAGAATGTTTTCATAAACAATGGTATTGACGGCGTCTTCGTATTGGTAGGCTTCGTTGCTCAATACGTTGGGCAGGAATGTATTGTAATGCAGGCTGCCGTCGCCTAAATGTCCGAAGCAGACAATCTGTATGCCGGGAAAGCGGGTTTCCAAGGCAGGGGCGCATTGGCGGACAAAGGTGGCCACTTGGGCGATAGGGACGGCGATATCGTGTTTAATACTGGTGCCGAGTTTGCGTTGGGAAGCGGAAATATTTTCACGCAAGGTCCATAAGTCGGAGCGCTCTTGCTCGGATTGCGCCAAAATGCTGTTTTCCCATCCGTTTTGATAGAGAAATTCGGCAAGCTTTTCATCCAGTCCGGCATCGGGAACAGAGTCTGCAAGTTCAATCAAAATATGCCATTCCGCATCAGCAGGCTTTTTGAGTTGGCTGAATTCCGAAGATAAATCGAGAGCAAAGCGGCTGATCAGCTCGAAGCTGGTCAAGTGCTCGGCAAAATGGCCTTGCACCGCAGTCAAAAGTGAGACGGCGGATTCAATATCGTCTAAACCTACCCATGCGGTCGCTTTGGTTTTGGGCAGGGCAAAGAGTTTGAGTGTGGCGGCGGTAATGATGCCCAATGTTCCTTCGCTGCCGATAAAAAGATGGCGCAAGTCGTAGCCGGTCGTGTTTTTGTGCAGGGGCTGAAGGTGGGAAACCAGTTCGCCGTTTGGTAAAACGACTTCCAAACCCAATACCAAATCACGCATGCTGCCATAACGCAAGACATTCAAACCGCCGGCATTACAGGCGATATTGCCGCCGATTTGGCAAGAGCCTTCGCTGGCCAGGCTGAGCGGAAACAGTCGTCCGACTTCGGCTGCCGCCTTTTGAGCATTTTGCAAAATCACGCCTGCTTCAACCGTCATGCTGTTGTCGGCAAGGTTGATATCGCGGATACGGTTGAGCTTGGAGAGATTGAGCAGTACGCCTTCGCTGGTTACCGTTGCGCCGCATAATCCGGTATTGCCGCCTTGCGGGGTTACGCGGATGCGGTTTTCAAAACAGAAACGCATGATTTTCTGCACACTTTCGACAGAGTTCGGCTGTAAGACAATATCCGGCGAAGAAACAAAACGACGGCGTTGGTCGTTTAACAAGGCCGGAGTGGCTTCGATGATTTCAGAGGCGGAAAGAAACTCAGCAAAACGGTCGTGAAGGTGCATGGCAGTCAGGCGGAAAAGTTGGGAAGTGGAGTGTGAAGAATGTAAAAAAGCAGGATACGCAATGGTATCCTGCCTTTCTTATATTCAAAAGAATATTATTTAGCAGCTTCAGAAGCGGCAGACGCAGCGGCTTCAGCAGCAGAAGCAGCAGCTTCAGTAGCAGAAGCAGCGGCTTCAGAAGCAGATGCAGCAGCTTCAGTAGCAGCAGCTTCGGTAGCTTCAGCAGCAGATGCAGCAGCTTCAGTAGCAGAAGCAGCGGCTTCAGAAGCAGCAGAAGCAGCAGTTTCAGCAGCTTTATCAGCACCGCCACAAGCGGCCAAAGCTAAAGACAACAAAGCAGCAGCGAACAGAGATTTTTTCATTTTTGAGGACCTTTTTTAAATCGATTTAAACTAAAAATAGCCGTCAAACGGCTTGTACAGTAGAAATTCATTGCTGAATTTTTCGTTATTATGCCCCACGGGATTGGTCAATGCAACGTTGCTTAACCGTTTGCATACTAAAATCAATACAAAATTAGCGAAAATAATGTAAATCAGGGGAGTAGGTAAAAAA
>NZ_JBQCWY010000268.1:0-3931 GCF_051956955.1 Neisseria sp. P0021.S005
CTGTCGTCTTCGATGGATTTGGGGCCGCGTCCGTCGTTTAAGGTTTGGGCGTAAATGTAGTTGCCGAAGCGGTTGCGGTAGAGCGCCAGATTGTATTGCCAGCGGTCGCCTTCGTAGCCCAGCGCGAGTTCGATGTTGTTGGAACGCTCTTTGTTGAGGTGTTTGTTGCCGACTTCAAAGGTGTTGGTGGCGACGTGTTTGCCGTGTGCGTACAGCTCTTGCGTTGACGGCAGGCGTTCCTGATGGGAGGCAGTCAGGCTGAGTTTGTGTTGTGGCGTGAAATACCAGTTGCCCGAAAGTGCGAACGAACGGGCGGTTTGGCGGTGCGCGCCGAGGTCGGGCAGGGGCTGGTTGTAGTAGTTTTCCCGATCAATCAATGCTTTGTCATACTGGATGGAGGCTTTTTGTTTTTCCACGCGTACGCCGCCTTCAAGCGTGAAGTTGTCCCAGTTTGCCTGTTCTACCCCGAAAAAGCTGTAATGGCGCACATTATTGTCAATCAGCATCGGTTGTTGGACGGTTTCGGGAATGGCAGAAAGCGCGCTGGATTTTTGTCCCAAATATTGCACGCCCCAACTGCCTTTCAGACGACCTATGGGCAGGTGGCGCAATTCGATGCGGGCATTTTGCGTTTTGTTTTTAAAGAAGTTTTCCACCGCATCGCCCGTTTTTTCATCGTGGTGGTAGTCGTTGCGGTTCAGATGCACGCGCAGGGCTTCGAAGCCGGGGAGCGGCTGCTTCCATTCGGCGCGGATTTCGTAACGTTTGTTGCGCAGGTCTATCCACGGTTTGCCGCTGTGGGCGTGCGCGTGTGCATTATCGTCGTCGTGGAAGCCGCAGCTCAAGCCCGGATTGTCGTAATCGATGTCTTCTTCAGTCAACAGGTGCGGATAAAGCTGCAAATAGCGTTTGTTAATCAGGCTCTTCTGCCAGATGATGTCGGCGTGGCAGTCGTCGTAGAGATGGCTGTGGGCAGGCAGGCCGTAGCGGTCGCGACGGTCGCTATACGCTACGCCGAGGAAACCTTTATCCCCAACCCAAGACAGGCCGATGCTGCCGGTTTTTGAATCGGCATGGCTGTCGGGCAGTCGTTTCAGACGGCCTTCTTCTTTTTGATAGCGCGGTACGGCGTAATCGCCTGATTTGCGGTACAAGCCTTCGGTATGCAGCACGAAGTTGTTGCCCAAACCGATATTGATGCCTGCGGACGTCAGTTTTTCCAAATTGCCGCTGCTCAAACGCAATCCGGCTTCGCCTGATACGCCGTTTTCAGGCATTTTTTCGGGGATTTTGCCATCGGCAACATCGACCAAACCGGCTACATTGCCCGAGCTGTATAAGAGCGTAACCGGCCCGCGCAGGATTTCGACCTGTTGCGACAAGGCGCTGTCCACCATCAAGGCATGGTCGGGCGAGAAGTCCGCCATGTCGCCGGTTTCACCGTGATGGTTCAATACTTTAATCCGTCTGCCTGTTTGACCGCGAATAACGGGAGCGGACGCGCCGCCGCCGTATTGCGAGGCATGAATGCCCGGTACGCCGTCCAAAGCATCGCCTAGGTTGACGGCTTTTTGGCGCAAGGTATCGCCGGAGATGATTTTGTCTGAGGTGGTCGAAGTGTGCAGCAGCCCCGACGTGGTGCGCGGACGGCTTTTGCCGACGACGGTAACCTCGTCCAAGTCCACCGACTGCTCGGTTTCATGCGCTTGGGAGAGGATAGGGGTGCTGATTAAAAGAATAGATAAAACAATGGGCTTGAGTGTGGTTTGTGTCATTTTAGTTTCTCATCATATTTTGAAAGGCTGTTATTATATAACATTGCATCATTTATATGATAAGACTTTTGAGAAAAAAAGGCCGTCTGAAAACGAAGCGTGGTTTTCAGACGGCCTTTAGCTTGTATGCAGGTTTAAATGAAAACGGAACAATCTCTCAACTGCCTGGTTTGGGTAAGGCAGAAAGTCATGGCAGATTGTTTGCTTTCATTGAAAGTATTACTTGGTTTCGGCGGCTTTAGCGCCAGCGGTCTCGGCAATCAAATCTAAGAATACCAACGGCTTTTTGCCGATATTTTTGAGTGCATGGGACTGACCGGGGCGGGCGATGGTAATGTCGCCGGCGCTGACTTCGGTTTGTTTGCCTTCGCTATCGGTAAAAAGGCCTTTGCCGGATACGATAATGTAAACGTCTTCATTGCCGGTATGTTTGTGTTGGCCGATGGAAGCGCCAGGCGGAAGAGTGAGCCAGCCGATTTCTTTGAATGCGTCTTGGTCGGCGGTTTGATGGCGCGTGAAGGCAAAGCTGCCAAGCAACGGGCCTTGACCTCCGGCTGCGTTTTCGCGGTTCCATTCTGCTAAGTCGGCTTTTTTGTACACTTGGATGCTGCGGTCGGTGGGGGTAGTTTGTTCGGCAGCTTGAACGCTGATGGATGTGCCGAGCAGAAGGGCGACAGATAATGCGGCAAATAGTGGTTTCATGGTGGTTCTCCGTTTTGTCAGATTGAGTCAGATAATGCGGATTCCGTTTTCAGACGGCCTGCGGGGTTGAAACGATTAACCCCGCAGGCTTCCCCCCAAGATTTATTTCACATTGCGCAGATAGTTCAACAATAAAGGAACAGGGCGCCCGGTCGCGCCTTTTTCACCGCCGGATTTCCATGCGGTACCTGCGATGTCGAGGTGTGCCCATGGATAGTCTTCGGTAAAGTAAGACAAGAATGTTGCGGCGGTAATCGTGCCTGCACCCGGCGTGCCGATGTTTGGAATGTCGGCAAAGTTGGATTTGAGTTGGTCTTTGTAGGTTTCAAAGAGCGGCAGTTGCCATGCTTTGTCGTCCACGTTGCGGGAAGCGGCCAGCAGGCTGTCGACCAAATCTTGATTATTGCCCATCACGCCGCTGACGTCATGGCCCAGGGCGATAATGCACGCGCCGGTCAGGGTGGCGACGTCGATAACGGCTTTGGGTTTGAATTGTTCGGCATAAGTGAGCGCGTCACACAAAATCAGACGGCCTTCGGCATCGGTGTTCAACACTTCGATGGTCAAGCCTTTCATGCTTTTCACGACATCGCCCGGTTTGTTGGCCGCGCCGGAAGGCATATTTTCGCAGGTGGCGACGACGGCGATGAGGTTGATCGGCAGTTGCAGTTTGACGGCGGCACAGAAGGTGCTGATGACGGTTGCCGCGCCGCACATGTCGAATTTCATTTCGTCCATGTTCAGGCCGGGTTTGAGGGAGATGCCGCCGGTGTCGAAGGTAATGCCTTTGCCGACCAATACGACGGGGGCAGCTTCTTTGTCGGCAGCACCGAAATAGCTCAGTTCGACCAAATATGGGTCTTCGACGCTGCCTTTGGCGACAGACCAGAACGAACCCATGTTTTCTTTGATGTAGTCTTTTTCAATGATTTTAGCGTGTGCGCCCAGTTTTTCAGCTTCGGCTTTGGCGGTACGCGCGAGGAATTCAGGCGTGCATTCGTTGGGTGCGGCATTGCCCAAGTCGCGGCAGAGGCTTTGTCCGTAAACTTGTGCTTCGGCAACGCGCAGGGCTTCTTTGACGGCAGCTTCGTGTGCGCTGTGGAACACGGCTTCTGCAAATTTGGCCGGTTTGGCTTCTTTTTTGTAGCGGTCGAAACGGTAGGCAGCATTGCCGAACGCAATCGCAAACGCTTCGGCAACGGCTGCGGCTTGCGCTTCTTCAAAGGCATGAACGTCCACATTGACCGTTTCTTGATTTTGCGCCCATTTGGCGGCTTCGGCTGCGGCTTTGTTTAATGCGGCGCGGTCGGTTTTTTCGAGGCGGGCAACGGCAATGGCTTGCAAACCGTTGTCCGTCGGGATTTTGGTGTCGGCGAAATTTTGACCTTCTTCAAGGGAAGCGAAGAGGGCGAGGGCAGTCGGGTTGCTCAGTTGCGATGCTTCGGCGCAGACAA
>NZ_JBQCWY010000269.1:0-3921 GCF_051956955.1 Neisseria sp. P0021.S005
GCAGTTGGCGGTTTGGACGCGAGAGGGTGCGGTATTTGTCGAAGACGATGTCCACGTCGACATCGGGGTTGGCGTTGGCAAGGTTGACCGCACCTTTGAGCTCAATCGTGCCGCCACGGTGGAATTTAAGGCTGTCGATGACCCATTTTTGACCCTGCAGGCGCGAACGCAATACGCCGTTGTCGAGAATCAGGCCTTGGGTTTGATGGCGGTAATAGAGGTTGTCGCCATTAATCAGGCCGCTCAGTTGCGGATCGTTCAGACGGCCTGCCAAGTTGACGGCGGCGTTCAGACGGCCTTTGAGGGTTTGGCCGACGGGCAGGAAGTTGCGGAAGACTTCGAGGTTGGCAACGTTCAGGTTAAGCTTGCCGCTCAGAGGGGCGGTATCGAAGCTGGTGCCTTGACCGATGTTGACGGTACCGTCGGCACGGCCGTAATTGGTTTGGAGGTCGAGGTTGCTGTTGATAGTAGGCGAACCGAGTCGGCCGCCGATGGTGGCGGTCGCGTTCAGACGGCCTGCAATGCCTTGGGCTGTCGCCGGCATAAAGGATTTGAGCGAGCCCAAATCGGGAACGCTGATATTGACCTTGCCGCTAACAGGGGCGTTGTTGATGTTGTTGCCGAACTGTTGCGCGATGCCGAGCGTGCCGTTAACTTTGCCGAAGCGGGTGTTGCCGTCCAGCGTGCTGTCGATGCGGCCGTTTTGGAAACGGGTGCGCAGGGCAAGCGCGGAAAGTCCCAAAGGCTGTTTGTTTTTCGGGTCTTTGCCCGGCAGGATGATGTCGCCGCTTTGACGGCTGATGTTGAGGAAGCCGCGCGCGTTTTGACTGTACGCCAAATCCCAGTCGCCACCCAAGACGAGGTTGTGTTCGATAGGCGGAGTGTAGAAGTTGTGCAATTCGGTAATGTGCAGATTTTGTGCGCTGCCTTTACTGGTAATGCCGGCTTTCTTGTCCCAAACGAAATTTTGCAGGTTGAGGCTGCCGCCCATAGCCGCCCAACGCGCGCTGCTGAGGGAAACGCGTTCGCTGCCGGCTTCGAGGTTGAGGCGGTTTTGCAGTTTGAGGTTGAACGCACCGTTGATGTCGAGCGTATCAACCGTGCCTTTCCATTGGGTTTGGTCTTTGTTGAGGCCGCCGGTGGCATCGAGGTCGAGCTTGTAGCGTTTGCTGTCCACCGCCATGCTGCTGTTGCCGCGGATGTGGTGGCGCGAGCCTGTGCCGCTGATGAGCAGGTTGACGTTGTCGATCAGGGCCGCGCCGCCGGATATGGCGATGTGTTCGCCTTTAATATCGGCACTCAACGGACGGTTGGTGTCGGGCGAACCCTTAAGCTTGAAGTCGAGGGTGCGGATATTGACGGCATCGGCGACTTTGAAGTTGCGTGCTTCGCCGTTCAAATCGGCTTCAAGGGTTTTGAGGCCGTCTGAAAAACTGCCGGAGATGTAGCCGCGCGCGTTGAGCAGGCCGCCCAAGCCGAAGCCGAAACGCGACAAATCGGGGGCGGTAATGTTGAGGCTGAGGCGGTCGCCTTTTTTACCAAAGCTGCCGTTGGTTTTGACGATGTTGCTGCCGAGGGTCAGGTCGGTCAGGGCGCGCGCGAGGTGTTTGTTTTCATAGGCGACGTCGGCTTTGCCGCTGAGCGGAACGCCGTTGAGCGTACTCGGTGCAAACTGCATTTTGCCGGCGAATTTTTCTTGCGCCAGTATGCCGGTCAAGTTGATGTTGCCGTTGACGCTGCCTTGCGGAAGCTGCGGATCGATACGCGCAGGGTTGAAGGCTTTGCTGACGATGTCCAGTTGTAGTTTGCGGTCTTTGAAGAGTTCGAGCGAGCCTTTGGCGTTGAGTTCGCCGCCGTTTTGCGGAACCAGACGGACTTTGTCGAGCTTGAGCGTGCGCTGGCCGAGCTGTTTGTCGGTTTGGAAAAACAGCATGCCGTCTGTACGTGCAAATCCGCTGTCGAGATTCCAGTTGACGACGGGGGAGGAGGTTTCGCCTTTGACATCGATACTGCCGTTCAGACGGCCTGCGATGTTTTGACGGACAAAGTCGTCTGCGCCGGTATTGTTGATGCCCAGTGCGAGTTTGAGCTGGTCTTGGGCGGTATCGATAGAACCGGATACATCGATGCTGCCGTCTTTGAGCAGGCCGACGCCGATGTCTTCGATTTTGACCGTACCTTTGTCGTCGACGATGAATTCGCCGAGGATGCGTTTGACGGGGATATGATTTTCATCGGCAAAACCGGCTTGGTCGTTTTCCAAGTCAATCGAGCCTTCCAACGCAACGCCGTCGGTAAACGACGGAATGGTGGTAGCGTCGAAATTCAGGCGCGCTTTGGGCAGGCTGGGCAGGAAGGCCTGCGGATTGATGTTGGAACCTTTAATCAGGATTTCGCCGATGGTTTCATTGAGGCTGTCGGCGAATGGGTGAATGGTGGATTTTGCCGACAAATGAACGTTGTCGCTATCGAGCAGCAGGTCGGTGGATACGTCTTGCAGGCTGCCCCACAGGCGCACCGTACCATGTAGGGTTTCGCCCTCAAGCTGGCCTTTGGTGTAGATGGCGGTATTGAGAACGTAGGGTTTGTCCAAACCGATCACCACCGCACCTGTCGAGCTGCTCCATGGCGTATCGGCGGTTTTGATGTAGAGGCGGTGTTCTTTTTTGTCGTAATGATAGGCCGCGTGCAGATGGTCGAGATAGACGGTCTGCTTGTCAAAACGCTTGCCCACGCTGATTTTGCCGGTTTCCAAACGGTCGAGATAGGCGGTAACGGGCAGGTCTATGCTGTCGGGCAGGCCTTTTGATGGCTCTTCTTCTTTAGGCGGCGTGCGTTTGGTCACGATGGCGATGTCGCCGGCCACGACTTCGGTGATGTGCAAGGAAGGACGGGTCAGCTCGGACGGTTTCCAATCAAAGCGGAAGCTGCTGATTTTAATGTCCGCACCTTCTGTTTCAATCAACCATTTGTCGCCTTCAAAGCCTTCAATCAGCGTGCCTTTCAGCGTATCCGACGAGATTTTGACGCCGAACCATGACGGGATTTTGTACAAACCGAAACGCAAACCCGATTCCGTACCGACCAGCCAGCCGATCGCGCCGGCGGAAACGGTCAATACGCCCAAGGCGGACAGGACAAAGCCGCGCAACAGGCGTTTTTTGCGCTTTGGCGGGGCGGGCTGTTGTTCAGACGGCGTGGAAGTGTTTGCAGTATCGGTCATGATATTTTTCTGTTTGTCTGTTGTTCAGACGGCCTGAAATGGCTGAGGCCGTCTGAAAGAATGGATGGTGAGTATGTTTTTTTAAAACCTTGTGCCTAAGCTGATGTGCCAGCGGATTTTTTTGTCGTGATGGCCGTAGGCAATATCGAAGGAGAACGGCGCAACCGGGCTGAACCAGCGCACGCCCAAGCCGGTACCGTGTTTTAAGGTCATGTGTTTGAAGTTGCTTGCTGCATCGCCGACATCGTGGAAGATGGCGCCGGAGAAGCTTTTGGTAACCGGGAATTGATATTCGAGGCTGCCGACCACCAAGGCGCGTTGCGGCAGGACGGAGCCGTTGGGGCCGGCCAAGCCGATGCTGTCGAGTTCGTAACCACGTACAGAAGTCGCGCCGCCGGTGCGGAACATCAGGCTGGACGGCACTTCTTCGCCTTCGCGGGCATAAACGTAGCCTGCCTGTCCGCGTACGATGAACGTACCGAGTTTTTTGTTTTCAGGCGTGAAGAAATAGCCTGCCCGTGCCGTGGCGCGTGCCATTTGGGTGGAGGAGAGGAGTTTGCCCAAAGTTGTACCGATTTTGCCGTCGAGGTAGTAGCCGTTTTGAGGATGCAGCTCGGTTTCGATGCTTTGCCGTTTCCATGAGGCGGTCAGCATGGTGGCATGGCTTCGGCCCAAATCGTAGCTGGTGTCGGGGACTT
>NZ_JBQCWY010000270.1:0-3918 GCF_051956955.1 Neisseria sp. P0021.S005
GCAGTTGGCGGTTTGGACGCGAGAGGGTGCGGTATTTGTCGAAGACGATGTCCACGTCGACATCGGGGTTGGCGTTGGCAAGGTTGACCGCACCTTTGAGCTCAATCGTGCCGCCACGGTGGAATTTGAGGCTGTCGATCACCCATTTTTGACCCTGCAGGCGCGAACGCAATACGCCGTTGTCGAGAATCAGGCCTTGGGTTTGATGGCGGTAGTAGAGGTTGTCGCCGTTAATCAGGCCGCTTAGTTGCGGATCGTTCAGACGGCCTGCCAAGTTGACGGCGGCGTTCAGACGGCCTTTGAGGGTTTGGCCGACGGGCAGGAAGTTGCGGAAGACTTCGAGGTTGGCGACGTTCAGGTTGAGTTTGCCGCTCAGAGGGGCAGTGTCGAAGCTGGTGCCTTGGCCGATGTTGACGGTACCGTCGGCACGGCCGTAATTGGTTTGGAGGTCGAGGTTGCTGTTGACGGTGGGCGAACCGAGTCGGCCGCCGATGGTGGCGGTCGCGTTCAGACGGCCTGCAATGCCTTGGGCTGTCGCCGGCATAAAGGATTTGAGCGAGCCTAAATCGGGAACGCTGATATTGACTTTGCCGCTGACGGGGGCGTTGTTGATGTTGTTGCCGAACTGTTGGGCGATGCCGAGCGTGCCGTCAACTTTGCCGAAGCGGGTGTTGCCTTCCAGCGTGCTGTCGATGCGGCCGTTTTGGAAACGGGTGCGCAGGGCGAGCGCGGAAAGTCCCAAAGGCTGTTTGTTTTTCGGGTCTTTGCCCGGCAGGATGATGTCGCCGCTTTGACGGTTGATGTTGAGGAAGCCACGCGCGTTTTGACTGTACGCCAAATCCCAGTCGCCGCCCAAAACGAGGTTGTGTTCGATAGGCGGGGTGTAGAAGTTGTGCAATTCGGTAATGTGCAGATTTTGTGCACTGCCTTTACTGGTAATGCCGGCTTTCTTGTCCCAAACGAAATTTTGCAGGTTGAGGCTGCCGCCCATAGCCGCCCAGCGTGCGCTGCTGAGGGAAACGCGTTCGCTGCCGGCTTCGAGGTTGAGGCGGTTTTGCAGTTTGAGGTTGAACGCGCCGTTGATATCGAGCGTGTCAACCGTGCCTTTCCATTGGGTTTGGTCTTTGTTGAGGCCGCCGGTGGCGTCGAGGTCGAGCTTGTAGCGTTTGTTGTCCACCGCCATGCTGCTGTTGCCGCGGATGTGGTGGTGCGAGCCTGTGCCACTGATGAGCAGGTTGACGTTGTCAATCATGGCCGCGCCGCCGGAGACGGCGATGTGTTCGCCTTTAATATCGGCACTCAACGGACGGTTGGTATCTGGCGAACCTTTAAGTTTGAAGTCGAGGGTGCGGATGTTGACGGTATCGGCGACTTTGAAGTTGCGCGCTTCGCCGTTCAAATCGGCTTCAAGGGTTTTGAGACCGTCTGAAAAACTGCCGGAGATGTAGCCGCGCGCGTTGAGCAGGCCGCCCAAGCCGAAGCCGAAACGCGACAAATCGGGGGCGGTAATGTTGAGGTTGAGGCGGTCGCCTTTTTTGCCAAAGCTGCCGTTAGTTTTGACGATGTTGCTGCCGAGGGTCAGGTCGGTCAGGGCGCGCGAGAGGTGTTTGTTTTCATAGGCGACGTCGGCTTTGCCGCTGAGCGGAACGCCGTTGAGCGTACTCGGTGCGAACTGCATTTTACCGGCGAATTTCTCTTGCGCCAGTATGCCGGTCAAGTTGATGTTGCCGTTGACGCTGCCTTGCGGAAGCTGCGGATCGATGCGCGCAGGGTTGAAGGCTTTGCTGACGATGTCCAGCTGCAGTTTGCGGTCTTTGAAGAGTTCGAGCGAGCCTTTGGCGTTGAGTTCGCCGCCGTTTTGCGGAACCAGGCGGACTTTGTCGAGCTTGAGTGTGCGCTGGCCGAGCTGTTTGTCGGTTTGGAAAAACAGCATGCCGTCTGTACGCGCGAATCCGCTGTCGAGATTCCAGTTGACGACGGGGGAGGAGGTTTCGCCTTTGACGTCGATACTGCCGTTCAGACGGCCTGCGATGTTTTGACGGACAAAGTCGTCTGCGCCGGTATTGTTGATGCCCAGTGCGAGTTTGAGTTGGTCTTGGGCGGTATCGATAGAGCCGGATACATCGATGCTGCCGTCTTTGAGCAGGCCGACGCCGATGTCTTCGATTTTGACCGTGCCTTTATCGTCGACGATGAATTCGCCGAGGATGCGTTTGACGGGGATATGGTTTTCATCGGCAAAACCGGCTTGGTCGTTTTCCAAGTCAATCGAGCCTTCCAACGCAACGCCGTCGGTAAAGGACGGAATGGTGGTGGCGTCGAAATTCAGGCGCGCTTTGGGCAGGGTGGGCAGGAAGGCCTGCGGATTGATGTTGGAACCTTTAACCAGGATTTCGCCGACGGTTTCGTTGAGGCTGTCGGCGAATGGGTGGATGGTGGATTTGGCAGACAAATGAACATTGTCGCCGTCGAGCAGTAGGTCGGTGTACACGTCTTGCAGGCTGCCCCACAGGCGCACCGTGCCGTGTATGGTTTCGCCCTCAAGCTGGCCTTTGGTGTAGATGGCGGTATTGAGGACGTAGGGTTTGTTCAAACCGAGCACCACCGCGCCTGTCGAGCTGCTCCAGGGCGTGTCGGCGGTTTTGATGTGGAGGCGGTGTTCTTTTTTGTCGTAATGATAGGCTGCGTGCAGATGGTCGAGATAGACGCTCTGCTTGTCAAAACGCTTGCCTACGCTGATTTTGCCGGTTTCCAAACGGTCGAGATAGGCGGTAACGGGCAGGTCTATGCTGTCAGGCAGGCCTTTTGAAGGCTCTTCTTCTTTGGGCGGCGTGCGCTTGGTCACAATGGCGATGTCGCCGGCCACGACTTCGGTAATGTGCAAAGACGGACGGAACAGCTCGGACGGTTTCCAATCAAAGCGGAAGCTGCTGATTTTGACATCCGCACCTTCTGTTTCAATCAACCATTTGTCGCCTTCAAAACCTTCAATCAGCGTGCCTTTCAGTGTGTCCGAAGAGATTTTGACGCCGAACCATGACGGGATCTTGTACAAACCGAAATGCAAACCCGATTCCGTACCGACCAGCCAGCCGATTGCGCCGGCAGAAACGGTCAATACGCTCAAGGCGGACAGGACAAAGCCGCGTAACAGGCGTTTTTTGCGCTTTGGCGGGGCGGGCTGTTGTTCAGACGGCGTGGAAGTGTTTGCAGTATCGGTCATGATATTTTTCTGTTTGTCTGTTGTTCAGACGGCCTGGAATGGCTGAGGCCATCTGAAAGAATGGATGGTGTATGTTTGTTAAAACCTTGTGCCTAAGCTGATGTGCCAGCGGATTTTCTTGTCGTGATGGCCGTAGGCAATGTCGAAGGAGAACGGCGCAACCGGGCTGAACCAGCGCACACCCAAGCCGGTACCGTGTTTTAAGGTCATGTGTTTGAAGTTGCTTGTCGCATCGCCGACATCGTGGAAGATGGCGCCGGAGAAGCTTTTGGTAACCGGGAATTGATATTCGAGGCTGCCGACCACCAAGGCGCGTTGCGGCAGGACGGAGCCGTTGGGGCCTGCCAAGCCGATGCTGTCGAGTTCGTAACCACGTACGGAAGTCGCGCCGCCGGTGCGGAACATCAGGCTGGACGGTACTTCTTCGCCTTCGCGGGCATAAACGTAGCCTGCCTGTCCGCGTACGATGAATGTACCGAGTTTTTTGTTTTCAGGCGTGAAGAAATAGCCTGCGCGTGCTGTAGCGCGTGCCATTTGGGTGGAGGAGAGGAGTTTGCCCAAAGTCGTGCCGATTTTGCCGTCGAGGTAGTAGCCGTTTTGAGGATGCAGCTCGGTTTCGATGCTTTGCCGTTTCCATGAGGCGGTCAGCATGGTGGCATGGCTTCGGCCCAAATCGTAGCTGGTGTCGGGGACTT
>NZ_JBQCWY010000271.1:0-3902 GCF_051956955.1 Neisseria sp. P0021.S005
AACTCAAAAAGCGGTCTTTATCTCCGTAAACCACCGCGCCTGAATTGACCATTTCGCTATAAAGCCAAGCATTGCGTGTAATTTGTCGCGCCATAAAGCGATAGTGTCTGTCTGTCCAATCAAGCATAGGTGCGACAGACAAGCGGCGGGAAGGTAGGGAAGAAGCAGGCATTGAGATGACTTTCAAACAAAATAATGCATTATATAGCGTATTAAATTGACTTTCGATATCGGCCGGTAAATCAAAATAATATATAAGGTATCACTGGGTGCAGCCGTGTTGTAGCTGAGGCTAAATCCATTCATGGTGGTGGAAATCCAATATTCAGACGGCCAAATAAGTTTTAAAATGTCAAACAACAAACCATTAGAATGATAAGGAAAAAAACATGGCACAATTTTTCGCCATCCATCCCGATAATCCCCAAGACCGCCTCATCAAGCAAGCCGCCGATATTGTCCGTAGTGGCGGTGTCATCGTTTACCCTACGGATTCCTGTTATGCGCTGGGTTGCAAACTCGGTGACAAAAACGCGATGGAGCGCATTCTCACGATTCGTAAAATCGATCAAAAACACCATCTGACCCTGATGTGTGCCGATTTGAGCGAATTGGGTACTTACGCCAAAGTAGATAATGCCCAATTCCGCCAGCTTAAAGCAGCTACGCCCGGCAGCTACACCTTTATCCTGCAGGCAACCAAAGAAGTACCCAATCGCACGCTTCACCCCAAGCGCAAAACCATCGGCCTGCGTGTTCCCGACAACGCTACTGCCTTGGCGCTTTTGCAAGAATTGGGCGAACCTATTTTAAGTTGCACCCTTATGCTTCCTGAAGACGAAGAGCCATTGACTGATCCATACGAAATCCGAGACCGTCTTGAACATGCTGTTGATTTGGTTATTGATGGCGGCTGGTGCGGTACTGAGCCGACAACGGTTATTGATATGACCGATGGCACTGAGCTGATTCGTCAAGGCAAGGGAGATATTGCCGTATTCGGTTTGTAAAACCATCCGCGTCTGTATAAGTACGGATATGCGTATTCTTTCTATGACGTATTAAAAGCATTTTGCCAATTTTATTGATAGCTCAAAAAAACAAATTATTCAATTAAGCAATTGTTCAAAATCATTTCATCAAAGGCCGTCTGAAATCTTTCAGACGGCCTTTCCTGTTTCTTAAAAAAATAATTCATTTTAAATAAAATTCCGAGCGATTGGCACGTTGCTTGCATGATTACTGTGATTGCTGATGACTTGTCGACGGAATACAACATTACGCTTATTAATAAAAACATGACTGGAGAACTTTTGATGATTGGTTTTTCTGTTCAAACGTCATGATTTTGTTTAAAAATTAAAGATAATCGGTTGATATTTTAGACTAGCGGATATTTTGTAAGTATGAAATACTATACCGTTGCGGGATAGTCAAAAGCCTAAATTTTGTCTCAAAGTGACAATAAACGTCAGCTTGAGATAAGCATTTTGCTGGGAAAACCCCGCATAAATTCTTAAAGTAGCGTCATGCTCATGCTCACGCTTTTACCTATCATAAAAAGAGAAAGACACACCTATGAATAAGATATTTAAAGTTGTTTGGAACCGTACGATTCAATCTTTTGTCGTAACTTCCGAATTGGCCAAAGGCCGTGTGAAATCGTCTGCCGAACAAAACAGTGCAGATGTATCTGCCGAATCCGGTAAAAATGGTATCGCGACAGTTTTCAGATTGACAGTGATTTCGGCAGCTCTTTTGGGTGCAGGTAATTCGTATGCGGCAACTGCGGGACGAGGACAAATTGCGGTTGATCCTCCGACCAGTGCTACTGCGGTCAGCGGTGCAACAGCGACCGGTATTGGTGCGCTGTCAATAGGAGCATCAGCCAATGCTACGGCTAATGGTGCAGTTGCGGTAGGTACGAGTGCAAATGCAACACATAATAACAGCCTGGCCGTGGGTACTAATGCTAAAGCTACTCAAACTCATGCTGTTGCAATGGGTGCAGATACAAGTGCAAGTAGTTCATATGCAACAGCGATAGGTAAAAGTGCCAATGCTGTTTCTGTAGATTCAACAGCATTGGGTGCAGATTCCAAAGCAAATGGTACGCAAGCGACAGCGGTAGGTAAGAATGCTCTTGCTGATAATACGAGCACAACAGCATTGGGTAATTCGGCGCAAGCATTTGGTATAGGCTCAATGGCTTTGGGCCAATCCAGTACATCAAGAGGTCAAAACGGCATTGCAATTGGCAGCGGCAGTCAGGCTGCAGCCAATGCGCAAAATGCCATTGCAATCGGTACCAATGCAGTGGGTTATCAAAGTGAGTCTATTGCCATAGGTAATTCAGCCCAAGCTCAAACTGGAAATACCATTGCCATCGGTAAAAGTGCAGTGGCAAATTCTCCAGCTTCGGGTAATGCAGCATCAAGTGCTATTGCACTTGGTGCAGACGCGAATGCAACAGGACTTGGTACGATTGCTATTGGACGTGCATCTGGGGTTCTTTCGCAAAATATTATGAATGTGAATGTAACTCACAATAATATTGCTATTGGTAATACGGCTCGAGTAGGCGATTCAAGTAGTTCTAAGATAACTCAGTCTATTGCTATTGGTTCAGGTAACCGTGTTGATCCACAGGGCAGACCTGAGGGGGCGTGGGCAAAGGGAGACCAATCTATTGCGGTTGGTGGCAATGTCTTGGCTAATGGTAATTCATCTGTTGCTATTGGTGGTGATGATTTAGATTCGGTAGGTGGTACTCGATATTCTGGCAATGCAACGGATAAATTCATCAAATATAATGAAAAAGGTGCAAAGACCGGTGAATATACGCTGAGCGGTAAAAGTCTGCGTGATATTTATAAAGAGATGACTGGTGATACGATGTATAGCGGTTCTTATGGTAATACTATTGCCGGTCAAGGTTCTGTTGCATTAGGTGTGCAGTCTAATTCATCTGCCGATTTGTCTCTGGCTATCGGTACCAAATCTCAGGCCACTGCCTTTGGTGGTGTAGCTTTGGGTACAGGTGCGAAGGCTACTTTGCTGAATTCTGTGGCTTTGGGTACGGCTTCTAAAACCGATAAAGAAGGTCAGGCATACGTTCAACGCGAAATTATGGGTGTAACCTACACTTGGGCAGGCGGTCAAACTACCGATGCCGGTGATGTTGTGTCTGTCGGTTCCAAAGGTTACGAACGCCAAATCATTAATGTATCCCCTGGCGATATTTCCGCTACTTCCACTGATGCGATCAACGGCTCACAGCTTTATGGTGTTTTGAGTGCAATTGAGCGTGTCCGCTATTTCTCTGTTAAGTCAGAAGAAGGCAAAACTGACGGTACGAAAAACTGGAACAATGACGGTGCAAAAGCAACCAATTCGATTGCCATCGGACCGAATGCGGCAACAAGTACTGGTGCGACGGGTAGTGTTTCCTTGGGTCATAATGCCAACGTACTTGGCGAAGATTCTGTTGCTGTTGGTCCAAATGCAACGGTAACTTCGGGAACTGTTGGCGCTGTTGCCTTAGGTTCTAATGCCAATTCCCGCGGTACAGGTTCTATCGCCATAGGTTTGAATACAGAAAATAATTACAATTACTCTGTAGTCGTTGGTGCTCACAGTAGAGCCAACTATGGAAATGCAACCGTTGTCGGTGCAAGGGCAGCGGCACAAAATAACGGTACGGCAATGGGCTATTTGTCAAATGCAGTCGGTGATGATTCTGTTGCAATCGGTCATCAGGCGCAGACAACGCAAGCTTATTCTATCGCCATTGGTAAGCAGGCAAACAGTTCAGGCCTTTATTCCACCGCTATTGGTTCCTCAGCCCAAGCTGCCGGGCAGAATAGTTTTGCCGGCGGTAATAATGCAAAAGCGACTGGAAG
>NZ_JBQCWY010000272.1:0-3891 GCF_051956955.1 Neisseria sp. P0021.S005
GACAAGTGTTCAAACGCAGTGCCAGCATAGCATTTAAGAGCCAACAGATTATCCGCTACTACGATCCGAAACGTAAGTCTTTCGCTTATTTGGTGTACAGCGATAAAATCGTTCAAGGTTCGCCGAAGAACTCTTTGAGCGCGGTATCGTGTTTTGCCCATGCGAAAACCGATGCGCCGGTACCGGCAGGCGGCGCAGTTTATGGCGCCTGCGTGGTGGACGCGCCGATTTCTGACGGCCAAAAATAATAAAATCAGCTTAATAGATTAAGAAGAATATGAATTTAGCCAACCATTTCCTGATTGCTATGCCTCATATGGACGATCCGTTTTTTACGGATACGGTCATTTATGTGTGCGAACACGATGAAGAAGGTGCGCTGGGCATCATCATCAACAAGCCTTCGCCGATTACCATGGACATGATTTTTGCCGCCGCCGACCGCAATATCCCGTTGCGCCTGCAACATGAAAACGTGATGATGGGCGGGCCGGTTCAGATTGAGCGCGGCTATGTCGTGCATACGCCGATCGGCCGCTGGCAAAACAGCATGGTGGTAACCGATAACGTGGCGCTGACTTCTTCGCGCGATGTGATTGAAAACCTGTCTAAAGAAGGTGCGGTGGATAAGGCTTTGATCAGTATCGGTTATTCTAAATGGGGCAAAGGGCAGTTGGAGCGCGAGCTGGCAGAAAATGTTTGGCTGACCGTCCCTGCGGACGAGCATATTCTTTTTGATGTGCCTTACGAGCTTCGTTATGCCGCCGCTTTTGAAAAATTGGGTGTCAATCCGAACGCCTTAGTTTCAGGAGTCGGCCATGCCTGATGCACCAAAAGGTACGGTTTTGGCCTTTGATTTCGGCGAGGCGCGTATTGGCGTGGCGCAGGGCGACGCTGAGTTGGGTATGACTCATCCGCTGGCGACGGTAACCGGCAACAGCAACGATGAAAAATTTGAGGCCATTGCCAAGCTGGTCAAAGAATGGCAGCCCAAGTATTTTGTGGTCGGCCTGCCGACGCATACCGATGGCACGGAGCATGAGCTGACCCGTTTGAGCCGCAAGTTTGGCCGCCGTTTGCACGGACGTTTTAATTTGCCGGTTTATTGGGTGGACGAAAGGATGTCTTCCCTATACGCGGAAAGCCTGCTTGCTGAAGCCCAAGTGTTTGGCCGAAAACAAAAATCCGTGCTTGACCAAGTAGCGGCGCAGGCGATTTTGCAAGGCTTTTTTGAAGGCGGAGCGGCCGAGTATTTCAATGGCCGCGAAGAATAGCACATGGTTCGTTATAGAGGCCGTCTGAAACTTGATTTCAGACGGCCTTGGTTTTATTACGGCTTTGAGATAAAAGAGGTTTAGTTTGGTTAAGTCTGATTTTTTTCAGTGCAAATTTTGCTACACTCCGTTCTCTTTTTTAGACACAAATACAAGGAAAAAGTCATGGCACTCATGGACAATCTTTTGAATGCGGCTACCCAAATGTTGGGTGGCAACAGCGAAAACGGCGCACAAGGTTCTCTGACCGATATGGCGATGGATTTGGTGAAACAGCAAGGCGGTGTGGGCAACCTGATCAACCAACTGCAACAAGGCGGTTTGGGCGATGCCCTGAGCAGCTGGGTTTCCAACCAATCCAGCAACCTGCCTGTGTCCGGCAGCGACCTACAAAATGCTTTGGGCAGCGATACGGTAAACCAAATCGCGCAAAAATTCGGCGTGGATGCCGGTCAAGCAGGCGATTTGTTGGCCAAAGTATTGCCTGACTTGGTAGATAAAGCCACACCTAACGGCACGGCTCAAGATGCGGATGGCTTCGGCTTGGACGACATTGCTTCTATGCTGCTGAAAAACTTTATGAAATAATGAATTGAATCATTTGATAAGGCCGTCTGAATCCGTTCAGACGGCCTTATAACTTTTGGTTCACGGTAAATAACCAATAAGTCTTTTTCTGATGGAGGCAGATGGCTTATGATGGACACTTCATTTCACCAAATAAGAAGGTTATACACATGTCCCGCTTGACCATACACACAGTTGAAACCGCTCCTGAAGCTGCTAAACCACGCGTTGAAGCCGTATTGAAAAACAACGGCTTTATTCCTAACCTGATCGGCGTTTTGGCCAATGCGCCTGAAGCTTTGGCGTTTTATCAAGAAGTTGGCAAGCTGAATGCGGCCAACAGCCTGACTGACGGCGAAGTTGAAGTTGTCCAAATCATCGCCGCCCGTACCAACGAATGCGGTTTCTGCGTTGCCGGCCACACCAAACTGGCCACCCTGAAAAAACTGCTGTCCGAACAATCCATCAAAGCCGCACGCGCATTGGCTGCAGGCGAGTTTGACGATGCCAAACTGGGTGCTTTGGCGACATTCACCCAGGCCATTATGGCGAAAAAAGGCGCGGTATCCGACGACGAGCTGAAAGCTTTCTTCGATGCAGGCTACAACCAACAGCAAGCCGTTGAAGTCGTCATGGGCGTTGCTTTGGCAACCTTGTGCAACTACGTCAACAACCTTGCCAAAACCGAAATCAACCCTGAATTGCAGGCATTTGCCTAATCTCATCAAAAAAGGCCGTCTGAAAATTCAGACGGCCTTTTAGCAAAAAGCAAGGATATCCTTGTTGCCAAGAATAATTCATAAGTAGAACCATCTACGCTTCAAACCTTATTCAGAGGAAAAAATCATGACACGCGAAGCTTTACTGAACAATGTTGCCGCACTCGTTAAAAGCAAGCTGAAACCATTGGTGGACGACATCGACCGTAAAGGCCTGTACCCAAAAGAATTTATGCTGGAATTGGGCAAAATCGGCGGTTTTGCCGCGACCGGTAAGGTTGAAGAAGGCGGTAACGGTTTGGGTTTGGCAACGCAAATCGCCGTATTGCGCGAAATCGGTAAAGAATGCGGCGCGACTTCGTTCAGCGCATGGTGTCAGGCGGCTTGCGCGTGGTATCTGCACCAATCCCCCAACCAAGCGGTTAAAGACAAATATTTGGCCGATATTCTGCAGGGCAAAGTTTTGGCCGGTACGGGCATGTCCAATACCGTCAAACACCTTGCCGGTATCGAAAAACACAACTTGCAAGCCGAGCGCGTTGAAGGCGGCTACAAAGTCAACGGCGCTTTGCCTTGGGTATCTAATATCGGCGAAGACCACATTTGGGCAAATACCGCCCAAATCGGCGACAGCTATGTGATGTTTATCACCGGCGGCCAATGGGAAGGCGTTACCTTGCAAGATTGCCCTGAGTTCTGCGGTTTGGAAGGCACGCGCACTTACAGCCTGAATTTTAAAGATGTGTTTATTCCCGATGAAGATGTGATTGCTTCGCCTGAGCAGTTCCAGTCTTATATTCCAACTATTAAAGCCGGTTTCATCTTGCTGCAAATGGGTATCGGCGCCGGTGTGATTGACGGTGCGCTCGGCATTATCCGCATGGCCAATGTGGTGAACGCAGAAGTGAACGCTTACCTCGACCACAGTTACGATGAATTGAAAGCCGCTTTGGACGGCGCATGGGCGGAAACCGAACGTCTTGCCGATGATGCGTGGAACAATAAACCCGATACGTTGGCAACCTTGAAACTGCGTGAAGCGGCTGCCGTATTGGCATTGAACGCCACTCAATCTGCCGCATTGCATGCAGGCGCGAAAGGTTATCTGATGCGCAGCCCAGCGCAACGCCGCGTCCGCGAGGCCATGTTCGTCGCCATCGTAACACCGGCCATCAAACACCTGCGCAAAGAAATCGCCGTTTTGGAAGCAGCGTAATAAATTCAAAATATCAACAATAAGACACACGAAAGGCCGTCTGAAATATGGTTTCAGACGGTCTTTCAAAATGGAAGGAACACCAAATGGCTCAATATATGTGCGGCCCTTGCGG
>NZ_JBQCWY010000273.1:0-3881 GCF_051956955.1 Neisseria sp. P0021.S005
TGGGGGCGTTGATGGCGGCGCGTTCGGCTCCGGCGCGGGCGTTGGCGTTTTTGTTGTGGATGTCGGGCAGGTAGAGGCGGCGGCCGAACAGGGTTTCGACGAAGCCTTGCGCGGCGGCTTGTTCTTTAGTGCGCTGCATGTATTCGGCGACGCCGGGATAGCGGGCGAAGTAGCGGTCGATAAAGTTTTTGGCGGAGATGTTGTCGATGCCCAATGATTTGGCGAGGCCGTATTGGCCCATGCCGTAAATGAGGCCGAAGTTGATGGTTTTGGCGTAGCGGCGTTGTTCGGACGAGACGTTTTCAGGGGCAATGCCGAACACTTCGGCGGCGGTGCGGCGGTGTACGTCTTCGCCGTTTTGGAACGCTGTAATCAGGGTTTTGTCGCCGGAGAGGTGCGCCATGATGCGCAGCTCGATTTGGGAATAGTCGGCGGAAACGATGACGCTGCCTTGCGGTGCGGTAAAGGCGCGGCGCACGCGGCGGCCTTCGGCGGTGCGGATGGGGATGTTTTGCAGGTTGGGGTTGTTGCTGGCGAGGCGGCCGGTAATGGCGACGGCTTGAGCGTAGGTGGTATGCACGCGACCGTCTTTGGGCGAAATCATTTCGGGCAGTTTGTCGGTGTAAGTGGATTTGAGTTTTGCCAGGCTGCGGTTTTGCAGGATGATTTTGGGCAATGGATAATCGGGCGCGAGCTGTTCGAGCACGGCTTCGTTGGTGGAAATGCCGCCTTTGGCAGTTTTTTTCAGTCCTTTGGTGGGGATGCCCATTTTGTCGAACAGGATTTCTTGAAGCTGTTTGGGCGAGTTGAGGTTGAACGGCTGGCCTGCGGCGGCGTAGGCTTCTTGTTCGAGCTTCATCAGTTCGGCGCCGAGTTCTGCGCTTTGGCGGGCGAGTTCGGCGCGGTCGATTTGTACGCCGTTGCGTTCCATTTCAAACAATACTTGCGCAACAGGCAGCTCCATTTTTTCATACATTTCAAGCTGTTTGTCGTCCATTTGCGCGCGCAGGTGCGCTTCGAGGCGCAGGGCAAAATCTGCGTCTTGTGCGGCGTATTCGGTCGCCTGCCCGATAGCGACGTCGGCAAAACCGATTTGTTTCGCGCCTTTGCCGCACAGCGATTCGTAGGTAATGGTTTCCAAGCCCAGCCAGCGTTCGGACAATTCGTCCAAGCCGTGTCCGAGATGGCTCTCGATGATATAGGAAGCAAGCATGGAATCGCCGGCAATGCCGTTCAGGGCGATGTCGTAGTTGGCGAAAACGTGTTGGTCGTATTTGAGGTTTTGCCCGATTTTTTTCAGGGCAGGATTTTCCAAATGCGGTTTCAGACGGCCTAATACTTCTTGCAAATCAAGTTGTTCGGGCGCAGCAGTCAGGCTGTGTCCTACGGGGATGTAAACCGCTTCGCCTGCTTGGAACGCGATGCTGATGCCGACCAGCGCGGCGTTCATCGCGTCTAGGGAAGTGGTTTCCGTATCGATGCCGATTGTGTCCGCCTGCGCCAGTTTGTCCAACAAAGCGGCAAACTGCGCTTCGGTGGTAACGGCTTGATAATCCAACTTTTCGGGGGCGGGGGCATGTTCTATGATTTTTTCAGACGACGTTTCCATGTCCAACGCCGCCTGTTCGCCTATCGTATCGCTGCCGAACAAATCGCCGTCCACCGCTTCGTGCATACGGCTTTCCGCTTCTTTCAGCCAAGTGCGGAAGCCCCAGCGTTTGAAATCGACAACCAGCTGCGCCCATTTAGGCGTAGTACGGCGCAGGCTTTCGAGGCCGTCTGAAAGCTCGGTGTGCAAATCCAAATCGGTTTTAATCGTTACCAAATCATACGACAGCGGCAGTTGTTCCAAAGCAGCTTGCAGGTTTTCTCCCACCTTGCCTTTGACTTCGGCAGCGTGTTCCATCACACCAGCCAGCGAGCCATAGACTTCCAGCCACTTCACCGCAGTTTTCGGGCCGCATTTTTCCACACCCGGCACGTTGTCCACCTTGTCGCCCATCAGCGCGAGATAATCGCGGATTTGGTCGGGGCGCACACCGAATTTTTCCTTCACGCCTTCAATATCCAGCGTTTCGCCGCTCATCGTGTTCACCAGTGTCACGCGCTCATTTACTAACTGCGCCATGTCCTTATCGCCGGTAGATACCACCACGTTCCACCCTGCTTCGCTAGCCATCTTAGCCAAAGTGCCGATAACGTCGTCCGCTTCCACCTGCGGAATCACCAATACCGGCCAGCCCATCAGGCGCACCAAATCCGGCAAGGCTTCCGCCTGAGGGCGCAAATCGTCCGGCATCGGCGGGCGCGTCGCCTTATAGTCGGGGAACATCTCGTGGCGAAAATTTTTGCCCTTAGCGTCAAACACCACCGCGCAATATTCATGCACATAATCCGCCCGCAGCCGGCGCAGCATGTTCAACACACCATACATCGCCCCCGTCGGCGCACCATCGGGCGCAGACAAATTCTGCCCCATGGCATGATAGGCGCGGTAAAGATAAGAAGAGCCGTCAACGAGAAGGAGTGTGGGTTTGTTGGACATGGAGAACCTGCTGTGTGTATGAAAATAATGTACGGATTATAAAGGAAAAGGCCGTCTGAAAACCGAAAATCAAGTTTCAGACAGCCTGATGTTTACATAAATATACGGTTTCAGGTATTGCGCCTCAGAATCCCATCTTGTATATTTGTATTCAAATGAATACAAATCAAAGCAGACGAATATGAATGCAACGAACCGTATCCCAATTAGTGTGCGCATCACTCAGGAAGATGCTGATTTTATTGCCGAACTCAAAATTGAAGGTGCGAATACAGCGTCTGAAAAAATCCGCGAATTGCTCAAGCTGGCGCGCTTGGCGCATACGCAGACACGCGATTACGGCTCTGCACTGACGGCGCAAGAGCAGTTTTTCCAACCAGCAAAACACGAAATCTTGCACGCTGAAAAACAGGCTGGAGTGCATTCGCATATCGTGGCGAGGCTGTTTGAACAACTGCCCGACTTAGGCGCAACACTCGCCGCCGATCTGCCAGCAGAAGCTGACCTAGACGATTTGAAAAAATACGAGCGCGAACTGATGTGGCGCATCGTCCGCCTTACCGACAGCATCCTGCAACTCGCCGTAACCGGCAAAGGCGCGGCATACGACGATACCGTGCTGCAACAGCTTGAAAATACTTTGAAACTGGCAAAGATTGTGCAGCAGGCAAATGAAATTTAAGGCTGCCGCCATACCAAATGAAACAAACACATTTTAGTGAAAGGAAAATCCAAATGAGCGAAACCCTATCCCGCCGAGTAGGCCGTCTGGTAAGCGGCGGTTTTCATGCCCTGATTGATGCGGCGGAAAACCTCGCGCCTGAAGCGGTAATGAACGAAAGCATCCGCGAAATTGAGCGCGCAGTAGATGAAGTGCGTGCTGAATTGGGCAAAGTGTTGGCACAGAAACATCTTGCCGCCAAGAAAATGGCCGATGAAAGCAACCGCCACGAAGCCATCGATGCCAATCTGCAAGCCGCCGTAGATGCCGGTCGCGATGATCTTGCCGAAGCGGGTATCGCCGAACAGATGGACATCGAAGCGCGTCTGCCCATCTTGGAAAACACCATTGCCGATTGTGCCGCACAAGAAAAAGAGCTCGAAGGCTTTATCGCCGCCCTGCAGGCGAAAAAACGCGAGATGCAGCAGCAGTTGCAAGACTGGCGTGCCGCACAGCAAAGCATGGGCACAGGCAAAACAGTCGGCGGCAACGGCAGCGACCTCAACCGCATTGCCCGTGATGCCGAAAAAAGCGGCAATGCCTTCGACCGTGTGATGGGTCGCCAAAACTCGGTACACAGCAGCACCGATGCGGCGCAGTTGGCCAAGCTGAAAG
>NZ_JBQCWY010000274.1:0-3877 GCF_051956955.1 Neisseria sp. P0021.S005
AGAGGCGGTCGCCATTGGGCATGAACACCATGACTTGAAGGCTGTTGCTTTGGGGAAGGATACGGCTGCGGACGGCCGGACTTTGGGTGTCGTAGGCGAGGTTTGCGGTGTGCCAGAGGATTTCCCGTGTCTGATGGCGGACGTAGTATGCGCTGCCGAGGATGCGGCGGAGTTTTTGTTGGTTTTTGAGGGGAACGGCCGCACGCGTGAGTTGGTCGGCCACGGCTTGTTCGCGTCGGTTGGGGAGGCGTTCGGGATCGTGTTTTTTGCTGTTTAAAACGGCGGCGGTGCTGTGGTAGAGGGTTTGGAGCAGGCTGGCGCGCCATGTGTTCCAAAGTTTTGGGTTGGTGCCGCGGATGTCGGCAATGGTAAGCAGGTAGAGTGCGTCGAGGTATTCACGTGTGGGAATACGGCGGCAGAAGGCTTGGAGGACGTGCGGGTCTTGGATGTCTTCTTTTTGGGCAACGGTAGACATGAGCAGGTGGTTTTCAACCAGCCATGCGAGGAGGTGGCTTTCTTCTTCGGTGTAGTAGTGGTCGGCGGCGAATTGTTGGGCGTCTTTGATGCCTTCTTTGGCGTGATCGCCGCCGCGGCCTTTGGCGATGTCGTGCAACAGGGCGGCGGTGTAGAGGATGTGCGGTCGTGGGTAGGCCTGCATGATGGCGCTGGCCTCGGGCATTTCGTGGCTGTGGGTTTCGATGGCGAGACGGCGCATATTGCGGACGACGGTCAGGATGTGGTCGTCTACGGGGTAAATATGGAAGAGGTCGTGTTGGAGCAGGCCGGTGATTTTTTCCCATGCGGGGAGATAGCGGCCAAGTACGCCGTAGAGGTTGAGAAAACGGAGAGTTTGGGTAAGGCCGGTGCCGTGTTTGAAGAATTGGATGAAGCGGCGGCGGTTTTCTGGATTTTGGGTAAAACGGGTGTTGATTTTTCGTGTGGCCGCCCACCATGCACGGAGGGTTTGCGGCTCGATGGTGGTGATGTTTTGCTCCTGCATGGTTTGGATGATGGTGAAGATGTGTTCGGGATTTTGTTCAAACAGGGCAAGATCGTTGGCGGCGATTTGGTGGCCGATACGTTTGTAGTGGCTGTCGATGGGGTGGATATGTTGGGGACGGCTGGAGGTTTGATGGTTTTTGAGAACCGGAATAAGAATGCCGTTGAGTTGTTTGATGGCTTTGGTGGCGCGGTAGAAGGTATGCATCAGGGCTTCGCTTCTGCCGCGGATGTCGGGTTGGGTATAGCCTAAGCTTTCGGCGACTTGGGACTGGTAGTCGAAAAGCAGCCTGTCTTCGGGGCGGTCGGCGGTAAGGTGGAGGTGAATGCGGATGTTGGCGAGACGGCGATAGCCATGGGCTAGCATGCCGGCTTCGGTGCGTGTGAGGACGCCGGCGGTAACGAGGGCGGTGGGGTTGCTGTCTATGCCTTGTGCTTTGGCTGTCCAAATCAGGGTGTGGATGTCGCGCAGGCCGCCGGGGCAGGTTTTGATATTGGGTTCGAGTTGTGCGCCTGTGCCTTGGGATTTGGTATGGCGTTGCTCCATTTCGAGGAGTTTGGCTTCGATAAAAGCGGCTGTGTCGCGGCGTGTATTGAGTTTGTTTAGAAGTTGGGCAGTAAGGTCGGCATTGCCTTGGAGATGGCGTGCTTCAAGAAAGGCGGTTTCGCCGGTAATGTCGTTTTGGGTACTTTGGAGGATTTCTTCTATGCTGCCGCTTTTGATGGCCGGATTGAGGCGTGCGTCCCAAAGGGTTTGGATAAGTTGGGCGGTTTGTTGTTGCAGGCCGTCTGAAAATGTGGCCGAAGAAATAATCGCTAAGTCCCAGTCGGAATGGGGATAGAGTTCGCAACGCCCAAAGCCACCGATGGCAATCAGGCTGATGTCGTTGCTGTCGGGGAAGTGGATTTGCCAGAGGGTTTGCAGCAGGGTTTCGGCAGCGGCGATATGGTCGCGGAAGTAAGCGGTAGGGCGGTTGTTTTGGCGGTAGGCAGTTTCTGCTGCGGCTTTTTGCTGCTGGTAGGTTTGGATGGCTTGTTGGGCGGCGGTCATGATGGTGTCTGGCTGTGAATTAGGCTTGGGTGTCGGCAGGCTCGGTCATTTGGCGGAGCATTTCTTGTGGAGGAAGGAGGAGTTTGTAAGGGGCGATTTTGAGTGCGGATGCGATTTTTTCGATGTTGGAAAGGGCGATGTTCCAGCGTTTGCGCTCGACGGCGGAAACGTAGGTGCGGTCAAGTCCGCATTGGCGTGCAAGTTCTTCTTGCGACCAGCCGTGATTAACGCGATAGAGGCGCATGTTGTAGGCGATAACGGCACGGAGGTCTTGCGGATCGGGCAGGCTTGGCGGGGGAGTGAGTTTGTTGACCATGGTATTTTAAGTTTGTGGTTTGAACGATAAGGGGATTTTATACTATTTTCGTGAGGGGAAAGGAAAGGCCGTCTGAAAGTTTTCAGACGGCCTGAAAGAGGGTAGGTATAAAAAAAAAGGGGGTGGCTTTCGGCCACACCCAAACACACACACATCAAGAGGAAAGAAAAATCATTTAATAAGAGAGCTGGCTCTTATCGAGGAAACTGGAAGATTCGGGCATGGCCCTGAAGCATTGAAAGGCATTATAAATGAAAATAGGGTCAGGGTATTGATACAGGTCAATTCGGGCTTGATTTAGAAAATATATTTTTAGGATAGTGGAAATAAATTAAAAATAAGGTTTGATTGTGAATAAAAGTCATTAGGCCGTCTGAAAAATGGGTTTCAGACGGCCTGATCGGTTTAAAGGCTGCTACTTATATAAATTAAGCATTAAGCCAAACCTTTATCTTTGGCTTCTTGCAGGCGGGCTTCAAAGTTGCTGAGGTTGACACCTGCCTGTTCGGCTGCGGCAACTACTTCGGCTACGGATGCGCCGTGTTGCACTTGATGATAACCCCAAAGCAGGGAGCAACGAGTGCCGGTGCGGCAGAAGGCAAGAATGGGAGCCGGAGATTGTTGCAACAGATTTTGGAAGGCTGTGACATCGGCTGCATTGATTTGAGGCGCAACGACGGGCTGGTGGGAAAATTGGTTGATGCCGTCCTCTTTAAACCAGTTTTGCACTTCGGCAAAAGTCGGTTGGTTTTCTTCTTCGCCGTCCGGGCGGTTGCAGATGATGGTTTTGATGCCGAGACGTACGGCTTCTTGGACATCTGCTTCGGTCAGTTGGGGGGCGATATAGAGGGTGTCGGTCAGTTTACGGATGGGCATAGTTTTTCCTTTCTTTATATTAAATGGATATGTTGATTTCAGACGGCCTAGGAAGTGGCAGGCCGTCTGAAGTTTTATTTAATGATTGTACAACCAGTTTTCGAGTTTTTGGCGATCGGTAATATGCAGCAGGGCGGTATTGGCTTCTGCCGCTTGAACTGTGATGCTGGTTTCGCGCAACAGGCCTTGGCGGAAGAAATGGATGGTGGTGCGCGTGCTGATAGGCAGTTTGCTCCACTGCGTTGCAAGGTCGTTGCAGGCATAGCCGCCTAAGGCGATGATTTTGTCTTGCGAGCAGAGTCCGGCATTTTCTGCGCTGCCGCCATTGAATACATGAGTCAGGACGGCATGGTCGCTGTTTTGTTTGAAACGTGCGCCCAAATCATTGGCGGGGACAACCGATTGGGGTTCGCTTGCAAATGCTCCTCCGTGTTGGCGGGGCAGTGGGATAAAGTCAAGTTTGACACCTACGCTTTGCAGGTATTCTGCGAGTGGAAGGTCTTCGGTGCTGTATAAGGCCGTCTGAAAGAAGGTTTCTAAATCTAAACCGGTCATTTCTTGGCAACGGGATTGCCAGTGTTTTTCGGGTATGCCTTGATGGGTGTTGCACCAATCGAGATAGTGTTGCTGCATCA
>NZ_JBQCWY010000275.1:0-3865 GCF_051956955.1 Neisseria sp. P0021.S005
TGATGCAGCAACACTATCTCGATTGGTGCAACACCCATCAAGGCATACCCGAAAAACACTGGCAATCCCGTTGCCAAGAAATGACCGGTTTAGATTTAGAAACCTTCTTTCAGACGGCCTTATACAGTACCGATGATCTTCCGCTCGCAGAATGCCTGCAAAGCGTAGGTGTCAAACTCGACTTTATTCCCCTACCACGCCAGCACGGCGGAGCATTTGCCACCGAACCCCAATCGGTTGCCCCCGCCAACGATTTGGGCGCACGTTTCAAACAAAACAGCGATCATGCCGTCCTGACTCATGTATTTAATGGCGGTAGCGCAGAAAATGCCGGACTCTGCCCGCAAGATAAAATCATCGCCTTAGGCGGCTATGCCTGCAACGACCTTGCAGCGCAGTGGGGCAAACTGCCTATCGGCACGCGCACCACCATCCATTTCTTCCGCCAAGGCCTATTGCGTGAAACCAGCATCACAGTTCAAGCAGCAGAAGCCAATACTGCCCTGCTGCACATTACCGATCGCCAAAAACTCGAAAACTGGTTGTACAATCATTAAATAAAACTTCAAACGGCCTGCCACTTCCTAGGCCGTCTGAAATCAACATATCCATTTAATATAAAGAAAGGAAAAACTATGCCTATCCGTAAACTGACCGACACCCTCTATATCGCCCCTCAGCTGACCGAAGCCGACGTCCAAGAAGCCGTACGTCTCGACATCAAAACCATCATCTGCAATCGCCCGGACGGCGAAGAAGAAAACCAACCGGCTTTTGCCGAAGTACAAAACTGGTTTAAAGAGGCTGGCATCAACCAATTTTCCCACCAGCCCGTCGTTGCGCCTCAAATCACCGTAGCCGATGTTGCAGCCTTCCAAAATCTGTTGCAACAATCTCCGGCTCCCATTCTTGCCTTCTGCCGCACCGGCACTCGCTGCTCCCTGCTTTGGGGTTATCATCAAGTGCAACACGGCGCATCCGTAGCCGAAGTGGTTGCCGCAGCCGAACAGGCAGGAGTCAATCTCAGCAACTTTGAAGCCCGCCTGCAAGAAGCCAAAGATAAAGGTTTGGCTTAATACCTAATTTATATCGTAAATAGTAGCCCTTAAAACCATCAGGTCGTCTGAAACCGATTATTCAGACGGCCTGATGGCCTTAGCTTATTTATAATTTATTTCCACTATCTTAGAGATATATTTTCTAAATTAAAACAGAATTGACCTGTGTCAATACCCCAATCCTATTTTCATTTATAATGCCTTTCAATGATTCAGGGCCATGCCCTAATCTTCCAGTTTCCTCGATAAGAGCCAGCTCTCTTATTAAATGATTTTTCTTTCCTCTTGATGTGTGTGTGTTTGGGTGTGGCTGAGTGCCACCCCCCTTTTTTTATATCTACCCTCTTGAAGGCCGTCTGAAACTTTCAGACGGCCTTTCCTTTCCCCTAGCAAAAATAGTATAAAATCCCCTTATCGTTCAAACCACAAACCCAAAACATCATGGTCAACAAACTCACTCCCCCTCCCAGCCTGCCCGATCCGCAAGACCTCCGCGCCGTTATCGCCTACAACATGCGCCTCTACCGCGTTAACCACGGCTGGTCGCAAGAAGAACTCGCACGCCAATGCGGACTCGACCGTACCTACGTCTCCGCCGTCGAGCGCAAACGCTGGAACATCGCCCTTTCCAACATCGAAAAAATCGCATCCGCACTCAAAATCGCCCCTTACAAACTTCTCCTTCCACCGCAAGAAATGCTCCGCCAAATGACCGAGCCTGCCGACACCCAAGCCTAATTCACAACCAAACAACATCATGACCGCCGCCCAACACGCCATTCAAACCTACCGGCAGCAAAAAGCCGCAGCAGAAACCGCCTACCGCCAAAACAACCGTCCTACCGTTTACTTCCGCGACCATATCGCCGCTGCCGAAACCCTACTGCAAACCCTCTGGCAAATCCACTTTCCCGACAGCGACGACATCAGTCTGATTGCCATCGGCGGCTTTGGGCGTTGCGAACTCTATCCTCATTCCGACTGGGACTTAGCGATTATTTCCTCGGCCCCATTTTCAGACGGCCTGCAACAGCAAACCGCCCAATTTATCCAAACCCTTTGGGACGCACGCCTCAATCCGGCCATCAAAAGCGGCAGCATAGAAGAAATCCTCCAAAGCACCCAAAACGACATTACTGGCGAAACCGCCTTTCTTGAAGCACGCCATCTCCAAGGCAATCCCAACCTTACCGCCCAACTTCTAAACAAACTCAATACACGCCGCGACACAGCCGCCTTCATCGAAGCCAAACTCCTCGAAATGGAGCAACGCCATACCAAATCCCAAGGCACAGGTGCACAACTCGAACCCAATATCAAAACCTGCCCCGGCGGCCTGCGCGACATCCACACCCTTATCTGGACAGCCAAAGCACAAGGTATAGACAGCAACCCCACCGCCCTCGTTACCGCCGGCGTCCTCACACGCACCGAAGCCGGCATGCTGGCCCATGGCTACCGCCGCCTCGCCAATATCCGCATTCACCTCCACCTTACCGCCGACCGCCCCGAAGACAGGCTGCTTTTCGACTACCAGTCCCAAGTTGCCGAAAGCTTAGGCTATACCCAACCCGACATCCGCGGCAGAAGCGAAGCCCTGATGCACACCTTCTACCGCGCCACCAAAGCCATCAAACAACTCAACGGCATCCTTATTCCGGTTCTCAAAAACCATCAAACTTCCAGCCGTCCCCAACATATCCACCCCATCGACAGCCACTACAAACGCATCGGCCACCAAATCGCCGCCAACGACCTTGCCCTGTTCGAGCGAAATCCCGAACACATCTTCACCATCATCCAAACCATGCAGGAGCAAAACATCACCACCATCGAGCCGCAAACCCTGCGCGCATGGTGGGCGGCCACACGAAAAATCAATACCCGTTTCACCCAAAATCCAGAAAACCGCCGCCGCTTCATCCAATTCTTCAAACACGGCACCGGCCTTACCCAAACCCTCCGTTTTCTCAACCTCTACGGCGTACTTGGCCGCTATCTCCCCGCATGGGAAAAAATCACCGGCCTGCTCCAACACGACCTATTCCATATTTACCCCGTAGACGACCACATCCTGACCGTCGTCCGCAATATGCGCCGTCTTGCCATCGAAACCCACAGCCACGAAATGCCCGAGGCCAGCGCCATCATGCAGGCCTACCCACGACCGCATATCCTCTACACCGCCGCCCTGCTGCACGACATCGCCAAAGGCCGTGGCGGCGATCACGCCAAAGAAGGCATCAAAGACGCACAACAATTCGCCGCCAACCACTACTACACCGAAGAAGAAAGCCACCTCCTCGCATGGCTGGTTGAAAACCACCTGCTCATGTCCACCGTTGCCCAAAAAGAAGACATCCAAGATCCCCATGTCCTCCAAGCCTTCTGCCGCCGTATTCCCACACGCGAATACCTCGACGCACTCTACCTGCTTACCATTGCCGACATCCGCGGCACCAACCCCAAACTTTGGAACACATGGCGCGCCAGCCTGCTTCAAACCCTCTACCACAGCACCGCCGCCGTTTTAAACAGCAAAAGCCACGATCCCGAACGCCTCCCCAACCGACGCGAACAAGCCTCGACCGACCAGCTCACGCGCGCGGCCGTTCCCCTCAAAAACCAACAAAAACTCCGCCGCATCCTCGGCAGCGCATACTACGTCCGCCATCAGACGCGGGAAATCCTCTGGCACACCGCAAACCTCGCCTACGACACCCAAAGTCCGGCCGTCCGCAGCCGTATCCTTCCCCAAAGCAACAGCCTTCAAGTCATGGTGTTCATGCCCAATGGCGACCGCCTCT
>NZ_JBQCWY010000276.1:0-3847 GCF_051956955.1 Neisseria sp. P0021.S005
AAGATTCCAATACCGAATCATTCCTCTTTTTGGCCGACTATCACGGCATCATCAAATGTCATGAGCCGGAAATGATTCATCAATCTACTCAAGCTGTTGCCGCCACATGGCTCGCCTGCGGACTCAACCCTGAACAGACCACTTTCTATCGTCAAAGCGATATTCCCGAAGTGATGGAATTGAACTGGATTCTGACCTGTATCACTGCAAAAGGCCTAATGAACCGCGCCCACGCTTATAAAGCCGCAGTACAGGCAAATACCGAAAACGGTCAGGAAGATCCGGATCACGGCGTGGAAATGGGCCTGTACAGCTACCCTATCCTCATGACCGCTGACATCCTTATGTTCAATGCCCATGAAGTACCAGTCGGTCGCGACCAAATCCAACACGTTGAAATGGCACGCGATATTGCCGGTCGCTTTAACCACCGCTTCCAAGAACTCTTCACCCTGCCAGAAGTGAAGATTGATGAAAACGTCGAACTCTTGGTCGGCTTGGACGGACGCAAAATGTCCAAGTCTTACGGCAATACCATTCCGCTTTGGGAAAACGATAAAAAAACCCAAAAATCGGTCAACAAAATCATCACCAATATGAAAGAACCCGGCGAGCCGAAACAGCCTGATGAAAGTCCTCTGTTTGAAATCTACAAAGCCTTCTCCACGCTGTCTGAAACTGCTGAGTTCACGCAAATGCTGGCCGAAGGCCTTGCTTGGGGTGAGGCCAAGAAACTCTTGGGTGCAAAAATCAATGCCGAGCTCGCAGAACCGCGCGAGCGTTACAATGAGTTGACAGCCAAACCATCTCAAATTGAAGACATTTTGCAGGCCGGCGCACAAAAAGCGCGTAAAGAAGCACGTGAATTGTTGGATAAAGTACGCGATGCAGTAGGTATTCGTTCGTTGAAATAATAGCAAGGCCGCCTGAAAATTTCAGACGGTCATAATATCATTTATTATTTGAAATATAATCGTTTTCTAGGGTTTCTCATATGAAAAAAACCTTCCCCCTTATCTTACTCAGCCTTTCATTGGCTGCTTGCGGCGGTAAATCTGAAGATACTGCCGCCAATGATGCTGCTTCAGGCAAAGCGCCTAAACCTACCTTCAAAGTTAAATATATTGATGAACAAGCCATAACCGGTTTGGATTTAGGTACAGCTCAAGACGGCGAAACGAAAGAAGGTAAAAAACAACGTACCTATCCGATTAACGGCATAGAAGGTGGCGTCATCAATCTGATTGGTAAGCACCCTACCGACTTAGAAGTCATCAGCGGCCAATGCATGGAAAAAAATGAAAAAGGCGTTTCAGCCGGCTGGTCAGCCAACGGAGTCTGCCACACAGCCTTTGCAAAAATGGTGGACAATATTGCCCAAGACGGCGGCAAACTGACCGACTATCTGATTTCACACGCTGCTTTGCAGCCTTATACCGAAGGCAAAAGCGGTTATGCCGCCGTACAAAACGGCCGCTATATTTTAGAAATTGACAGCGAAGGCATGTTCTATTTCCGTCGCCGTCATTACTAAACTTCTAACCATCCTATTTTCCCCTGACACGAGGACTGAATCATGGCTCAAGTTACTTTCCAAGGCTCACCTATTTCTACAAACGGCAATTTGCCTGCCATCGGCCAAGTTGCACCTGATTTCACATTGGTAGCAGCAGACCTATCTGAGAAATCATTGGCTGACTATGCAGGCAAACGCAAAGTGCTGAATATTTTCCCTAGCATTGACACAGGTGTATGCGCCCAGTCCGTCCGCACTTTCAACAAACGTGCCTCTTCGTTAGAAAATACCGTCGTCTTGTGCATTTCTGCCGATTTACCGTTTGCACAAGCCCGTTTCTGCGGTGCAGAAGGTTTAGAAAATGTAGTGACACTTTCCACATTCCGCAGCAGCTTTTCTAACGATTACGGAGTAACACTGACAGAAAGCCCATTACGCGGCCTGACTGCCCGCGCAGTGGTGGTTTTAAATGATCAAAACCAAGTTCTCCACGCTGAGTTGGTTTCTGAAATTGCGAACGAGCCTGACTACGAAGCAGCTTTAGCTGTTTTGTAATTGACTCAATAAAATCAGGTCGTCTGAAAATTTTCAGACGGCCTTTAGCTTATCTTCAAAATAAAAACGGTAGCTTAAAAGCTACCGTTTTCTGTTTCAAACCTTATACAGATTTATCTGTTTTGTCTGTTTCTACTGACTCAGTATTCTGAACCTCATTTTGCTCAACAGCTTCAGCAGCTTCAGCAATAGGCGCTTCATACTCTTCCACTTTGTCATCGCGGACATTGTGGCTATAATCTTTAGGCGGACTAGGCTGTTTACCGGCCATAATTTCCAAAACTTGGTCTCGATCGATGGTTTCCCAATCCATAAGTGCTTTGCACATGGTTTCCATCTTATCACGATTTTCATCCAAGATTTTGTAAGCCACTTGGTATTGCTCATCCAAAATACGGCGGATTTCCGCATCGATATCTTGTTGGGTTTTCTCGGAAATATTTTGAGAACGGGTTACGCTGCGACCCAAGAATACCTCACCTTCGTTCTCAGCATAAACCATCACACCCATTTTGTCGCTCATACCATAACGCGTTACCATCTCGCGTGCCATTTGAGTTGCACGCTCAAAGTCGTTAGATGCACCGGTAGAAATACGGCCGACAAAAATATCTTCAGCAATACGGCCACCAAACAAGATTGAGAGCTGGCTCAGCATTTGGTCTTTGTACATACTGATGCGGTCACGCTCAGGCAGCTGCCAAGTCAAACCCAATGCACGGCCACGAGGCATAATCGTTACTTTGTGAACCGGATCGGTAAACGGCAGGCTTTCCGCTACGATTGCATGACCGGCCTCATGATAGGCTGTCGCACGTTTTTCATCTTCGTGCATTACCATACTGCGACGCTCCGGACCCATGTAGATTTTGTCTTTAGCATCTTCAAAGTCGCTTTGATCGACTTTAACTTTATTACGACGACCGGCAAACAAAGCTGCTTCATTGACCAAGTTTGCCAAATCCGCACCTGAAAAACCAGGTGTACCGCGTGCTAAAGAAGTCAAATCTACGGATGCATCCAAAGGTACTTTTTTAGCGTGTACTTTCAAGATTTGCTCACGGCCACGGATATCAGGCAATGGAACAACGACTTGACGGTCAAAACGGCCCGGACGCTGCAACGCTGGGTCAAGTACATCAGGACGGTTGGTTGCTGCGATCACAATAACGGTTTGATTGCTTTCAAAACCATCCATTTCAACCAACAATTGGTTTAATGTTTGCTCACGCTCATCATTACCACCGCCCAAACCAGCACCACGCTGACGGCCAACCGCATCAATTTCATCAATAAAGATGATACATGGCGCGTTTTTCTTGGCCTGCTCGAACATATCGCGGACACGGCTCGCACCGACACCGACAAACATTTCTACGAAGTCAGAACCTGAAATGCTGAAGAATGGCACACCGGCCTCACCGGCAATCGCTTTAGCCAGCAATGTTTTACCCGTACCAGGGCTACCGGCCAACAAAATACCGCGAGGTACACGACCACCCAGGCTTTGATAGCGGTTAGGCGATTTCAGGTAATCCACAATTTCTTGTACTTCTTCTTTTGCCTCATCACAACCGGCGACATCGGCAAAAGTAACTTTATTGGAATCTTTGTCCAGTAAACGTGCACGGCTCTTACCAAAAGAGAATGCGCCGCCTTTACCGCCACCGCCGCTTTGCATGCGCATGAAGTAGAACCATGCACCGATCAACAACAAAACAGGCAGCAGGCTGTAAAACAGACTGGCCAGCATGCTTGGTTTTTCTTCCGGAGTCA
>NZ_JBQCWY010000277.1:0-3843 GCF_051956955.1 Neisseria sp. P0021.S005
CCCGGACAAGGCTCACAAAGCCTAGGCATGATGAACGGCTTTGCCGAGCAAGCCATCGTTAAAGCCACATTTGACGAAGCTTCCGCCGTATTGGGTCAAGACCTGTGGGCAATGATTAACGGCGAAGATGCCGAATTAATCGGACAAACCGTCAACACCCAGCCCATCATGCTGGCTGCCGGCATTGCCACCTACCGCGCCTACTTAGAAGCAGGCGGCAAAACCCCTTCCGTCGTTGCAGGCCACAGCCTCGGCGAATACACCGCCCTCGTCGCCGCCAGCGCATTGGATTTTGCAGACGCAGTCAAACTGGTCCGCCTGCGCGCCGAACTCATGCAATCTGCCGTACCGCAAGGCGTAGGTGCAATGGCCGCTATTTTGGGTTTGGAAGACGAACAAGTCAAAGCCATTTGTGCTGAAGCCGCACAAGGCGAAGTCGTTGAAGCCGTCAACTTCAACTCCCCCGGCCAAGTCGTGATTGCCGGCAACACCGCCGCAGTCGAACGCGCTATGGCTGCCGCCAAAGAAGCCGGAGCCAAACGCGCCCTACCGCTGCCTGTTTCCGTTCCTTCGCATTGCAGCCTCATGAAGCCCGCAGCGGAAAAACTTGCCGAAGCATTGAAAGACATCACCATCAAACAACCGCAAATCCGCGTCATCCATAACGCCGATGTTGCCTCTTACGATGATGCCGACAAAATCAAAGATGCCCTAGTACGCCAACTGTACAGCCCGGTGCGCTGGACAGAAACCGTCAACGCGCTTGTTTCCGAAGGCATCACCGAATCCGCCGAATGCGGCCCCGGCAAAGTCCTCGCAGGCCTCGCCAAACGCATTAACAAAGAAGCCGTATGCAGCGCATTGACCAATGCCGACCAAGTGGCTGCATTTATCGAAGCCCATTAAAACGTTTTCAGACGGCCTTATCCTGTCAGGCAAGGCCGTCTGAAAAATCAGCTCCACTCCAATCCGAATACATTATGAAAAAAACCATTATTCTTGCCGTTCCCTACATGTACGGACTGGATCAATGTATCGAAAAAAATCTGCGTTTTCTTGGTTTTGAGGTCATTAACCTGTGCTATGACGACCGGGATTCCTATTACCCGAACTTGGGCAGCAGACTCAAAAACCTCTATCACAAACACATCACCAAAGACGGCAACTATAAAAAATACCTCAAATACAGCCGCCACCTCGACGACATTCAGCAAAAATTGGCCTCGCTAAACGGTAAAAAAGCCGATTATGCGCTCTGTATCCGCGCCAATATTTACCCCAAAGAAATCATCGCCACCATCCGCGAATACAGCAATGTTTGCGTGAATTATCAATGGGATGGCGTAGGTCGTTTCCCAGACATTATTGAATATTTGGATTATTTTGATCAATGTTGGGTTTTCGATCCCGACGATATTCAAAAATATCCACAATGCCGTTTCAAAGCCACCACCAATTTTTACTTTGACTTTCCCGTGGCGGAATATGCCCCCACCAACAAACTCTACTTTTTGGGCGGCTACGAACTTAGACGCGAAGAACAAACCAAACGCTTTATCCAAGAAACCGAACGCCTCAATTTACCCTTGGATTTTCATATCTACTGCAAAGACGACAGGGCTGAAAAAGCCTTTGGACACAACGGCATCCGCTATCTTGACCGCAGCAGCATCCTCAGCTTTGAAGAAAACCTCAGCCAAGTGCAAAGTTGCGGTGCAGTCGTCGATTTTGCACAATTCGAACATTACGGCTTATCATTCCGTATCTTTGATGCGTTGCGTTTCGATAAAAAACTGATTACCACCAACAAACATATCTTAGAGACCGACCTATACCACCCAGACCGCGTGTTCGTATGGGACGGCGGTAGTTTAGACGCATTGCCTGAATTTTTGGCACGCCCGTATCAGCAACCTGCCCCTGAAATTAAAGCCTATTATTCATTTACACAATGGCTGAACCGCCTGCTCGGCATTGATTAACCCTATTGCCTATGGCAAATATACCTGCCTGACAAAATATTAAATTAAATACATTATGAGTAAGAAAAAAGTCATTCTCGCCATGCCGGAACTCTTCAAAATCCACGAACTCATTATTGAGAACTTGGAAAAATGCGGATTTGAAGTGCTGTCTCTGACCTATGAAGAAAAAGAGTTCAAATACAAAAATGTATTTCAACGGCTGAAAAAAATCTGGTATCGAAATATTCTTGGGCAAAAAGACTTCAAAAAACGGACCATGTTCCGCGCCGTAGAAGAACGCCTCAATACCCTGTTAAGCGAACATCCCGAACAAGCGGATTATTGCTTCATGATTTGGCTGGGGGCCTATCCGAAAGACTTCATCGCCAAGCTCAGAGCACATTCAAAATTAATGGTGTATTACAACTGGGAAGCCCTGACCTTCTTAAAAGAAGACTTCGACAACATCGAATTTTTTGACAAGTTTTACTTTTTCGATCCGTTTGACCAGGGCAAACATCCCGAATACACCGAAAAACTCTTTCCAACCACCAGCTTCTACTTTGACTGCTTCAGGCCGTCTGAAAACCCGCAAAACAAAATCTTGTTTATCGGCTCGTACGCCGCCGACCGCAACAACGACATCCGCGCATTTTGCGAAGCTGCACGTTCAATCGGTTTAGAAATAGATTTCCGCTTGGCCAGCAAGAAAATCGAAGAAGAAAAAGCGGCTTTGGGCATTCCCGAAGTCGAGTTTTTCTCCTTTGAAAACGCCCTCTCCTATCGTCAAAACTTAGAAGAAGCGGCCAAATCCTCCGTATTGGTGGATTTCCTCAACCGCAAGCACTACGGTCTCTCTTTGCGGATTTTCGAAGCGATTGGTTTGGACAAAAAACTGATTACGACCAATCCTACCATCGTACATTACGATTTTTATCACCCGAACAATATGTTCTACTGGGACGGAAGCAACCTTGAAGAACTCAAAGCCTTCCTGACCTTGCCGTATGTATCGCTTGCCCCAGGTTTGAAGCACAAATACAGCTTCAGCAACTGGATCAGCTGCGCATTTGATATTGAACCGAATATCCCTATCGGATTGCCTGAAATCGATAGAGACGTTGTGGAGAATTTAAATGTTTGATAGAGAAAAATTAGTATTAGAAACTGCTCATATCCGCAAACGAGAATTCGTTGAACAGCCGAGACATATTGTTTATGCAGCCGATCAAAACTATATCAAACACATCGGCACTGCGTTACTTTCTGTGCTGCAAAACAATACCAATCCAATACATTTTCATTTGTTAGTTAGTGGTTCAGAAGGTTATGATTTTAATATTTTCGATCAAATTGAAACATCAAATCAAAACTACGCAATAAGCGTTTACCATTTAAATACAGAATACTTTTCTACCCTGCAGACTACCCATTATTTTACTATCGCTATGTATTACCGTATGAGTATCCCTTGCTTATTAAAAGGTATTGCTCATACTGCGCTTTATTTAGATACTGATGTACTGTGCTTGGGCAACATTGATGATTTATTTGAAATCGACATTTCAAATTCTTTGATTGCTGCCGTACCTGATGCAATCTTATACAGAGCATATATAAAACAACTCAATCAATTTGGTTTTACAGATACTGAGCCTTATTTCAACTCTGGGGTCATTCTATTCAATATTGACAAATGGAATGATATGGCAATAGATAAAATTTTGTCTGAAAAAATGCAAGCCGTAGAAAAACAGAATTTTAAACTCTCCTGTCCAGACCAAGATATTTTGAATTTAGCCTGTATAGGTCATGTACACTGGCTTTCAGAAAACTTTAACTGGATACATTGGCATCAAAAATACAGTGAATTAATCGA
>NZ_JBQCWY010000278.1:0-3834 GCF_051956955.1 Neisseria sp. P0021.S005
CTAGCAGCCACCGTGCTGCGATGCTGCGCAATATGGCGAATTCCTTGTTGACTCACGAAACCATCGTGACAACTTTGCCTAAAGCAAAAGAATTGCGCCGCGTAGTTGAGCCCTTGATTACCTTGGGCAAAAAACCTTCTTTGGCAAACCGTCGTTTGGCTTTTGACCGCACTCGCGATCGTGATGTTGTAGTTAAATTGTTTGACGAATTGGGTCCACGCTTTGCTGCTCGTAACGGCGGCTATGTTCGTGTACTGAAATACGGTTTCCGTAAAGGCGACAATGCTCCTTTGGCATTGGTTGAATTGGTTGATAAAGCAGCTGATTCTGCTGAATAAGCACATTAATATGAAAGCACTACCTGTTTAGGTGGTGCTTTTTTATTTGGATGGCCCCTTTCTCATTTCGCAGTGCTACAATAAACAGCGACTGATTATGTTGTGTCTCAGAGTTGTAGCTCCCTTTCTCATTTCGCAGTGCTACAATGGCTTTAAGGGCTTCCTCTTCGTCTTCAGAGTTGTAGCTCCCTTTCTCATTTCGCAGTGCTACAATGCGGCATATTGTTGGCAGCCTCTTTTATCAGTTGTAGCTCCCTTTCTCATTTCGCAGTGCTACAATAATTCGTTTTTCCTTGTACGGATTAAACGGGTTGTAGCTCCCTTATATATTTCGCTCCATCGAGGGGCGCAATTTTTTACACTTCTTATAGAACTTTAAGCCCCTTTAACTCTAGCCAGTGAAGGGGCTTTCTTATGTGCATCGCATTTTATACAGTCAATTCAGATAGTTTTTACAGTTTTGAAGAACAAAGAGCCGTTATCGTCCGCGTTTTCAAAGATGATGAGCTTGTAGAAACCGTTTCATTTCCTATTACAAATCCCAAACAAAAATATAAAACAGAAAAACAGGCTGAAGAGTATGGCCGTCTTGCTGTCCGTTCTATTTTGAACCAATGGGAGGCAGACGCATGAGAGCCGAAGAGAGAGCAGAAACGGCGGGGGCGTGTGGGGGCGCGCCTTGCGCGCCGCAAACGGCCACGCCGTTGAATGCCCCCCCTAGGCTAATAGGGGGGGAGCAAAAAAAACCTAATCCACAAAGTGGGGAGCAAACCGAAAAAACCGATCAAGTCGAATTTGAATATTTTTCCCAATACGTAACCGACGGAAAAGGCCGTTTGATAGAAATTCCGCTAAGACGCGGTAGGGAAGACGGCGCATTCATCGACCAGATCACATTTACGATACATGAGGAATCCATACCCAAAGTAACCCAAAAAGCCTATGTAACAGACGCAGAGTACCTCACAAAGTACAGCGAACTGCTGCAAGAGATTCTAGGCTTCGGCATCAGTGCCAAACTGCCTTACAAAGGCAAATTCTTCTATCAATCCTGTTATCAGCTCGGCCCGAAAAACGTTGAGTACGGCAAAGTTCACTACGGCGGCCAAAGAGAAACAATACTTGTAGAGTTGAACGGCACCGGATGCACCGCAGCTAAACCCGGTTGGGAAAACAGGCTTTATGAATTTCTGCAAAAGTGTGTCCGGCCAAAAATAACAAGGGTTGACGTAGCACATGATTTTTTCAATGGAGAGTACACGCCCGAGCAGGCTTTAACCGGTCACGATAACGGCCTTTTTGACTGCCACAACGTCCGCCCGAAAAGCGAATGTAAAGGCGTTTCTTGGAGACACGAAGATGGCAGCGGCAAAAGCTTCTATATCGGCAAACGCGGCAACGCCAAATACACCCGGATTTATGAAAAAGGCAAGCAGTTAGGCGATAAATCAAGCCCTTGGGTTCGATTTGAAACAGAGTTCAGAAACGGAGATATAGAAGTACCATTAGACATATTGATTCACGCCGGTGCGTATCTTGGCGGAGCGTATCCCGTCTGTGAACAGATATTCAAATGCGAAGCCAAGCGCATGGATTCAACGGTTAAAGAGGTCAATCTCACGTTTGAACACAAACAATTTTACGCAAGGCAGCAAGTCGGCAAATGGGTCAATTTTTTAAAAGATATCGGTTGGTCGGCTGAAGAAATCGTCAAAGATTTGACTAAAGGCATTGAAGGCTATCCCAAAGGTCTCCAGCCAGAAGAGTACGACAGCAGCACAGCCAGCGCTTTTTATATCCATGAAGAGCAAAAAGCCATAAACGACCTGAATATCGAAGTCTTAGATTTTGAATTAAATCAGGCAGTGCAATACGAGTATCCGCAAGACATGCAGAAACAGCATGAGCGCGATTTTGACAAAGAGCAGTATCAAATATCAGATCAGTTAGAAGACTGGAAATATTTATAAAACCAAAGAAAGGCTATAACCATGTTTGATCAAGTACAAGTAACCACATACCCCGCCACGCTCCTGGGCGCTAAACAGTTTAAAGGCGAGATTGACGGCAACAAAATCGACACCTGTACCGTACTTGTCGCCAGCCCCATGCCCGCCAACGGCAATAGCGTAGGCTTTACCGCTGCCAGCATGAAATTTGGCGAAAGCCACAATTTCGATCGGCTGAAAAACCTCAAATTCCCCTGTTCCGTAAATGTAACCGTCTCAATGGAATCTACCGGCAAAGGCTTAGTACCCAAGCTGCTTGATTTTGAAGTGAAAGGCGTGGCGCCCAAAGCCTAAGGCAGAAAGGCCGAAATATGAGCAGGTATCAGCAAAAATTTATCGTTCAGGAACTGGAAAACTATGAATTCATCTGCCCCGATCAGTTTGGCGACATCGGATTTACCCAAAATCTGAAAGAAGCCGGACAGTATGAAAGCTATGAAGACGCATTCAATGCCGGATTAGAAGAGATTGGCGGACATTTTCAGGTTTTCAGCTTCTATATCAGAGAAGAATAAAAGTTAACAGGCTCGGCGGGCGGTCTGTCAAACCTTCACATAGCCCGCAACAATCAAGGAATAATTATGAACAGAAATAAATTACCCCTATCATTTAAATTAAGTTTGGTTGGGTTGGTTTTTTTCCTACTGGTTTTAATTGTATCGGTTTGGTACCTGTACGGTTAAAAGACTTGCGGTCAGTCTAAAAACAACCGCATCACTTTTTTATAAACCTTTATTGAAAGGAAAACGCTATGAAACTTTTAAACGTAGCAAAAAAATATGGCAATAAAGTTATTGCTGCAACAGCCCTGACAACCGCTTCCGCCCTGGCTGCTGCCGAAGGCGTCGATTTGTCCGGTATTGGTACTACTGCTGCTGCAGAAATTGCAAAATTTGCCGTAATGGTATCTGCGATTGGTGCTGCCGTTTTGTCGGTTATCGTGTTGATGCAAGGCTTTCGCATGGCCTTTAGCATGGTTAAAACGGCTAAATAACTGAAAGGGTAGGACATGGGGTATCGCGTCGGATTGCAATGCTTTTTATCGAACGAAGAAGCGCATGATTATGTGTTGTCTCAAGTCCTACCTACCGTAACGGCGGATGGCAAATTTGTCCGACCTTACAAAAACGGCAAAGACTGGTATTTGAACGAGCAGAAAATCAATTTGAGTTTTCCGCAATGTGACATAGCAGAACAAATACAATTCGGCGTATTGGTCGGCGCGCCGTTCATAGTCTTATTGGTGCTTGTATTCGGTATCAGGATGATAAAACGGTTGATTGAATCAGTTACGGAGAATAAAGGGGGTGGAGATGATTGACTTTTGGTTTTTATACGGATTCGGCGCGGTCTGTTTGGCATCGCTGATATTTTTTTGATATTCAAAAAGGGTATAATCCCGACTTTCTGTAACCGTTACGAAAGTTAGGATTATGTTAGAAAAGAATGAAAAGGATTTTTTCTATATAACTGAATTTGAATTAGAT
>NZ_JBQCWY010000279.1:0-3833 GCF_051956955.1 Neisseria sp. P0021.S005
AACTAATTGAGTAAATGCTAATCATACAGGGAGATGTGTTTTTTTGCACCTTTCCCCATGACTTTAATACCACATATATTTATATAAAATATTTGTTTTGGGTTAGCGAAATTTGTAAAAAAGAAACACAAGCATGCAAAAGTAATAGATTTGCTAAGGAATTTTAGGCTGAATAGCCTCTATTGCTTGGCAGGAATAGGTTAAAAATATATCATGACGTAATATCTAGTAAATATATGGTTGAATGCGCGCACATTGGTTAGTACCATAATTTTCGAACAGGGGATCCGTTTTGAAAAAACATCACAATATTAAATTAATTACAGCTTCTATCGCTTTAATGACATCGCTCAGTGCCTCTGCGGGTTTGGGGGGCTTGAATGTTCAATCTCATTTGGGTGAGCCTTTTACAGGCAGTATCACTGTGACTGGTGAGGAAGCTCAGGCTCTGCTCAATGGCGGTAAGGCCACTATTTCAAATGGCAATTTGCGCGCGGCGGTACGCAAATCAGGCGATAAGGCAGTCGTTACTATCCGCTCTTCTCAAGCCATCAAAGATCCTGTTTTGGTTTTCCAAGTAGGTATCGGCGCGCAATCGCGTGAATACACCGCCATTATCGATCCGGCCGGATATGATTCTAAAGATGCTGCATCTGTTCGTACCCGTCCGGCCACTGAATCTCAATCCTCCGAGCCGACACGTAATGTCCAACAGCCTGCAACGAAAAATAATAAAGCAGCAGGTAATCAGGCCACTCAGGTGCGTAAGGATGTGCAGCGTAAGGCTGAGAAAAAACAAGTTCAGACGGCCTCTGCTAAAAACGACACTGCCTCACGTTTAGGCAGACAGCATTTGGTGCGTACGGGTGAAACCCTGATGGCCATTGCGTCGAGCATCCGTCCGCAAGGTATGACCTTGGATCAAACCATCCAGGCTTTGGTAAATGCCAACCCGGATGTGTTTATTGATAATAATGCCAACCGTATGTTGGCAGGTAAAGTACTGAATATTCCAAACCGTAGCGAATTGCAACGCTTGGCTGCTTCTGCTCCTGCTAAAACTAATACGGCAACAGAAAAAGCTAATGAAACCGCTAATACAACAGAGGCTAAAACAGAAAAACCTGTTGTTCAGCCTGATGCTCAAACTGAAGCTCAGGTTAAAGATGCTGGCGTAAATACACAGCAACAGGAAGAAGTAAAACAAGCTTCAGCTGAACAAACAGAACAAGCAGCATCTGCAGCGGTTAATGAAAAAGCCGCATCGACTGTTCCTGCGTCCGATATTCAAGAAGCTATGGCTTCCGATGCTCAAGAGAATATAGTGGCTTCTGAGCCTGTTGCAACCACTGATTCTGTCGCGGAGCAAACAGAAAGCGAATCAGATGGTAATTTATGGAAATGGTTATTGGCAGGCGGTGCAGCCCTTATTGCTGCTTGGTTGTTGTTGAAAGCTGCCGGTAAACGTAAAGATGAGCCGGAAGCAGCGCCTGTAAGCCGTAAGGATGAAGAAAAGGCTGTACAGAAAAATGTTGCTGCTTCAGCTGCTGCGGTTGCTACAACTAAAGTAACGCCGTCTGAAAAAATTCAAGACGGTCTGTTTATCGAAGACGATTTCGAAGATGATGTGGTCATCAATGAAGTAGAAGAATCTTCCACTATTAATGATGTTAAACTTGATTTGGGTAAGATTGACAATAGTCAGACAGGTATTCTTTCAGGTGCAGTAACGCATGATGCAGAGACAGAGCAACGTCGCTATGCTGATTGGGATAGTATCGAATCAACAGAAAGCGTGTACGAGCCTGAACCGGAAAATCCATATCAGCCGGTATCCGTTGTTATGCCTGAACGTAAAGAAGAGCAGGTAAATACATTTGATGAGTTTGATTTTGCGACAGAAACAAAAGTCTTCGAGTCAAGAAATGAAGAGCCACTCGAGTTTACGGTAGATACCCCTGAAGATTCAGACGGCCATGTGTTGCCATTCGATATCAAGCAAGATCAAGACTTGCAAATTCAAGAAACCAAAGAAGAAGTAGAGAAAGAAGAAGCTGCTTCTGAGTTTGTGATTGAAGAAGGTGCATTGGAATGGGGAGCTGAAGATGTTTCAGTGGCTGCCGATAAAAGCAATAGTGAAAGAGGCTTTGTTTCAGAATCAGTCGGTATGACTGCACCGCTTGAAGCCAAATATGATTTGGCTAAGATGTATATCGAAATCGGTGATCCTGAAGCGGCTCGAGAAACATTGCAAGCGCTGATTGAAGAGGCTGAAGGAGATATTCTGTATAAAGCCCAAAAACTGATGAAAGAGCTTGGCGTATAAGTACCAGTAAAATGAAGATGCCGTTTCAGACGGCATCTTTTTTATGGTAAATTAAAAAGCAAGATTTTAGCTGAGTCTATTATCAGTTGGGTAAGATTTCAGCTTTATGTGATGGTTGAAGATGAAGGCCGTCTGAAATACATAATGGAGGCGTGTGTTGATCACGCCTTTTTAATATTTGTTGCTTAAGCGTAGGCAACAATATCAATTTACAAGAAGTATAAGAAATGACTGAACAAGCAAATACAACAGGGCATCTGATGCAGCGTTGGGCTTTGACCCTCTCTTATGATGGAAGCCGTTTTTATGGTTGGCAAAAACAGGCCGGAGATTTGCCGACTGTTCAGACGGCCTTAGAGCAGGCGTTGTCTTCAATAGCAAGGGAGCAAATTAATACTATTGTTGCGGGAAGGACGGATACGGGTGTGCATGCAACTGCTCAAGTGGTGCATTTTGATACGTCAGTAAGTCGTCCGGAGCAAGCATGGGTGCGTGGTGTCAATGCACATTTGCCTGATGGTGTTGCTGTGTTGGTTGCGCAAAAAGTTGTACCTCATTTCCATGCCCGATTTGATGCTTATGGCCGCCATTATCGCTATTTATTGGAATCTTCACCGGTTCGTTCTCCATTATTAGTTGGCAGAGTAGGGTGGACGCATTTGAAATTAGATTTAAATCTGATGAGGCAGGCTGCTGCCTTGTTGGAGGGGGAACATGACTTTTCCAGCTTTCGAGCGGCCGAATGTCAGGCGAAGTCCCCTATAAAGACACTATATAGTACAAAGATTAGTGGAACTTCTCGCTATCTGTGCCTTGATTTGCATGGAAATGCATTCTTGCATCATATGGTACGCAATATTATGGGGGCATTGGTGTACGTAGGTAGTGGCAGAATCAGTGTAGATGAGTTTGAGTCGGTCTTTCATGCAAAAAGCAGATTGAAGGCTCCGCCAACTTTTATGTCTGATGGTCTATATTTAACAGGTGTTGACTATCCTGATGAGTTTGGGGTGACACAACTATCTTTGCCCGAGTGGATGAGCGTTCTAGGTAATGATTTTCAGACGGCCTGACTGCGGATTGTTGGTATAAAAGCAACAAAATAGCGTGATTGATGTGTAAACTGATAAAGTGTTGTAAAAATGCAAATTTGGGTTTTGAAGAAATTTATCATTGATTTTAAATAATAAATTTCCATTATTTGGGTTGTCTCTACCTTTATTTGGTTTCTACGGTAGTGGGGGGGAATTGAATAAAGTTTGTTTTTTTAGAAAGGAACAATTATAGTGACAGTCATGGAATCGCTGATTCCAGCGATAAAGTAAGCCTAAGCGGATTGTCCGGTCTGCTTAAGTTATTTCTTCACAATAGAAAAGGAATACAGCAATGAAAAAATCCCTGATTGCCCTGACTCTGGCTGCCCTGCCTGTTGCAGCTATGGCTGACGTAACTCTGTACGGTCAAATTAAAGCTGGCGTAGAAATTTCTAAAGTAAAAGAGGGTAAGA
>NZ_JBQCWY010000280.1:0-3832 GCF_051956955.1 Neisseria sp. P0021.S005
TGTGGTAACAGAAATGCGGGATATAAGTACCGAGCTTGTGCGCGGCTTCAATCACCGTCGCGCCCTGCTCCACAGATACCTGTTTGCCGTCGATTTCGATTTGTAACATGGTTCGTTCCTAGTTACGTGTATTTAATAAATAATTCTTTTAGAGGCCGTCTGAAAAACTTAGCACCACTTATTCGGTTTCATCGGTCCGCCGTGTTCGATGTAATGCACAAACTCATCACGGAAATGCTTGGTAAAGCTGCGGACAGGGAAGACGGCGGCATCGGCAAGGGCGCAGATGGTGCGGCCTGCCATTTGGTTACCGACAGAATCCAGCAAATCCAAGTCTTCCATGCGGCCTTTGCCTTCTACGATGCGGTGGACGATGCGGTAAAGCCAGCCCGTACCTTCACGACAAGGCGTACATTGGCCGCAAGACTCGTCGTAGTAGAAGTAGCTCAGGCGCTCAAGGGCTTTCACCATGCACACGTCTTCGTCCATGACGATAATCGCGCCGGAACCCAGCATCGAGCCGGCTTTGGAAATCGAGTCATAGTCCATATTGGTCTGCATCATGATATCGGCAGGCAAAACTGGCGCGGACGAACCGCCGGGAATAACGGCCTTGAGTTTTTTACCGCCGCGCATACCGCCCGCCATTTTCAGGACTTCGGCAAACGGTGTACCCAATGGCACTTCATAGTTGCCCGGACGCTCGACATGACCGGAAATACAGAACAATTTGGTACCGCCTGCATTCGGAATACCTTTATCGGCAAATGTCTGTCCGCCGTCGCGGATAATGAAGGGGACAGAGGAGAACGTTTCAGTATTGTTGATGGTAGTCGGTTTGCCGTACAGGCCGAACGAAGCAGGGAATGGCGGCTTAAAGCGAGGCTGGCCTTTTTTGCCTTCCAGCGATTCGAGCAATGCGGTTTCTTCGCCGCAAATATATGCGCCGTAGCCGTGGTGGGCGAAGAGTTCAAATTCAAAATCCGAGCCTAAAATATTTTTACCCAAAAAGCCTGCGGCACGCGCCTGCTCCAAAGCGGCCTCAAAACGTTGGTAGCCTTCAAAAATTTCGCCGTGGATATAGTTGTAGCCGGCTTTCGCACCCATCGCGTAACCGGCAATAATCATGCCTTCAATCAAGGCATGAGGATTGAACATGATGATGTCGCGGTCTTTAAATGTACCCGGCTCGCCTTCGTCGGTGTTACAAACCACATATTTTTCGCCCGGGAAGGAACGGGGCATAAAGCTCCATTTCAAACCGGTCGGGAAGCCCGCACCGCCACGACCGCGCAAACCGGAGGTTTTGACTTCGTCAATCACATCGGTTTGCGAGATGTTTTCGGACAGGATTTTACGCAGGGCGGTATAGCCGCCACGTTTGACGTATTCGTCCAATGTCCAGCAATCGGGATTGGCGGTATCCACTTGGTCAAAAATCACGCCTGATTGGTAAATAGCCATTTTTGGTGTGCCTGTTTGTTTTCGTATAGGTTGCAGCCGTTGTTTTCAGACGGCCTTTTATTTCAGTTCGGCAAGTTTCTTGTCAATCGCTTCTTCGGTCATAAAGCTGCACATGCTGTGGTTGTTGACCAGCATAACCGGAGCGTCGCCGCATGCGCCCATACATTCGCCTTCGACAAGGGTAAATTTGCCGTCAGGCGTGGTTTCACCGTAGCCGATACCGAGTTTTTGTTTGAGGTATTCGCCGGTAGCCATACCGCCGCGCAGGGCGCAGGGCAGGTTGGTACAAACGGTCAGTTTGTATTTGCCGACAGGCTCAAGGTCGTACATATTGTAGAAAGTAGCGACTTCGTAGGCTTGTGCAGGCGAGATGCCGATATAGTTTGCGACAAAGGCGATGGTCTCAGGAGCAAGCCAGCCTTTTTCGGTCTGGGCAATACGCAGCGCACCCATAATGGCGGAGCGGTGGCAATCAGCTGGGTATTTGGCCAGTTCTGTGTCGATTTGTTGCAACGATTGTGCGGATAACATGGTTTTATTCTCGATAAAATGATGGGCAGGTTTCAGACTGCCTGAAGACTAATTTAAACGGTTAAATCCACTCTTCGTTTTGCAAATGATTTCACTACGGCTTCATACCATTGTTTAATGGTTTGAGTGGTTTCCACATCATCATTGGCGCAGCGGTTTAGTGTACCGCGCGGCTGTTTTAATATTTTTGGGTCAATCGCCCAATCCAATACGCGGATAGGACGGCGGTTCACAATCCATGCAGTTTCCGGATTTGCATCATCGGTAACCTTATATGCTCCGCCGGTAACTTGAACAAGCGCAATCAATTCTTGACCGCGTTTTAGCGCAACAATGTCATTAACCTGAATTTCATTGATAAATGCGGCAATTTGACCTTCTCCGCCTTTCCACTGTCCCAAACCGATGATTTTTTTGTGTTCTAAAATCCAATCAATGTTTTCAGAAAATTCCATTTCGCCAGTTGGATGCATCTGCATATGCCAAAAATTCATTTCTAATATTCCTCGTATTTGTTTGCCCAGCTTTCAGGCAGCCTGAAAAGTGCAGGCTGTTTTTTTTACGGCTTACCTGTCCACTTCCCCGAATACGATGTCTTGCGTGCCGATGATGGCAACGACGTCGGCCAGCATGTGGCCTTTTGCCATTTCGTCCATGCCTTGCAGATGGGCGAAGCCGGGTGCGCGGATTTTCAGGCGGTAGGGTTTGTTTGCGCCGTCTGAAATGATGTAAACGCCGAACTCGCCTTTCGGATGTTCGACAGCGGTGTAGGTCTCGCCCTCGAGAACGTGCATACCTTCGGTAAAGAGTTTGAAATGGTGAATCAGGTCTTCCATACCTGTTTTCATTTCGGTACGTTTGGGCGGAGCGAATTTGTGGTTTGTGGTAATGACCGGACCCGGATTAACACGCAACCACTCGGAACATTGTTTGATGATGCGTACGGATTGACGCATTTCTTCCATACGGCAGAGGTAGCGGTCGTAGCAGTCGCCGTTGATGCCGACGGGGATGTCGAAATCCATTTTGTCGTACACTTCGTAAGGCTGTGTCTTACGCACGTCCCATTCCACGCCGGAACCGCGCAACATAACGCCGGTAAAGCCTTTTTGCATGGCGCGCTCAGGAGTGACAACGCCGATGCCGACGGTACGCTGTTTCCAAATACGGTTGTCGGTCAGGAGGGTTTCGAGTGTGTCGATGTTTTTCGGGAAGCGCTCGCAGAAGGCGTCGATAAAGTCGAGCATGGTGCCTTCACGGGATTCGTTGAGCTGCTTCAATACTTTGGCGTTGCGGAATTTGCTGCTCTCGTATTTAGGCATGAAGTCGGGCAGGTCGCGGTAAACGCCACCGGGACGGAAATAGGCTGCGTGCATACGCGCGCCGGAAACGGCTTCGTACAAGTCCATCAGCTCTTCGCGGTCGCGGAAGGCGTAGAGGATGGCGGTCATCGCGCCAATGTCGAAGGCATGCGAACCGATGCCCATCAAGTGATTGAGAATGCGCGTTACTTCGGCAAACATCACGCGGATGTATTGGGCGCGGATAGGCACATCGATACCGGCAAGTTTTTCTACTGCCAAACAATACGCCTGCTCATTGACCATCATGGAAACATAGTCCAAGCGGTCCATATAGGGCAGGGCTTGCAGATAGGTTTTGGTTTCAGCCAGTTTTTCAGTACCGCGGTGCAGGAGGCCGATATGTGGGTCGGCACGGACGATGGTTTCGCCCTCCAACTCCAAAATCATACGCAATACGCCGTGCGCCGCAGGGTGTTGCGGGCCGAAGTTGATGGTGTAGTTTCTTAATTTATTGGCCACCGTAGTTCTCCTCA
>NZ_JBQCWY010000281.1:0-3824 GCF_051956955.1 Neisseria sp. P0021.S005
GATGTTTATGTCTTGAAGAGATAACTATTTTGTTATCAAAAATTGAATTTATAATTTATCATAAAGAAAAAGGCCGTCTGAATATTTTAGACGGCCTTTGTTTTGAAGCAAGTATTAGCTACCAATCAGTTTCAAACGTTGACCAGGGGTCACCGTACGTGTATTGCGGTTCCAACGGCGGATATCATTAATATCAACATTGAAACGGTTGGCGATGGTGTTCAAAGTATCGCCTTTGCGTACAGTGTAGGAAACGTTTTGAATCGGGTTGCTGCGGACTTTTGCCGGAGCAGCTGTAACGCGGAGGATTTGGCCTTTTTTGATATTGTTACCTTTGATGTTGTTGGCAATAATCAAATCGGCTACGCTCAAGTTGTAACGTTTGGAGATGTTAAACAACGTATCGCCATCTTCCACGCGGTGTATACCTGCTGCAAGTGCTGCAGTTTGTGTGTTTTGTTGGCCATTTACACGGGCAAGACGCGCATTGATGCGTTGTTGTTGTTTAGCGGTATTGGCTGCGATACGTTCTGTACGAGCGTTTTCAGCGGTGACAACAGTTTGAACTTGTTTGGTTTCAGGAGTCGCTTCAGCAACAGTCGCTGCAGGTTCCTCTGCAGGTCGGCTTTGTACCAAAGCCATCAGGTCATCATGCTCTTCTTGAACCGGCGCAGCAGCAACAGATTCAACTGCTGGAGAAGGGGCTACATCGTTTGCGGCAACAGTCGGTGCAGTCAAGTCGGCAGGGATAGCCGCTTTGGGTGCTTCTGCAACATTTGTGGTAGCAGGCTCAATAGCAGTATGGACCATGGCTACAACTGGGGCGGTCATTTCTATACTTGCAACTTGAGGCTGCTCTTTGGTTTCTGTTATCGCTACGGAAGTAACGTTTTCAGTTTTGCTGTGTGCAATAAAGTCAACCGGTTTAGTGGACTGAGGAACAACAGGTGCAACAATATTGGTCACGGTAGTTTGAGCGACTTTAACCGGTTCTGCTACGTTGGAAGCAATAATCGGAGACATGGCCGGCATATTGGATTGGTAAGTATCCGGCGTATTGTCTTTGTCAATAAAGTTAATAATGTCTTGGCTTTGGATAGCTGAGTTTTTAGCCACTAAAATGCTGCGGCCTTCAGAAATGGCGCTACCGCTCAGGCCATTGAGGCGCTTGAGTTCGGCTACGCTCATGCCGGTATCGTTGGCGATGGCATTAAGTTTTTTGTTGCCCAAAGAAGTATAAATATCCCAAGACATCAGGGTATCTGGATTGGCATTGCGGTAGTTCTTCTCAAATGCGGAAACCGCAGAAACCGGTAATAACAGACGACGATTATTTTTAGGGATAAATACCGGGGCATTGAAACCTGGGTTGAGTGCCAACAGTTCGCTTTCGCTGATGTTTGCAAAGCGAGCGATTGTGCTGTTATCGATAGGTTTGTCGATGCTGACAGATTTGAAATACGGCTGATTGCTGATTTCGCTGATATTCATGCCGAAAGTTTGCGGATTGGCGACGATATTGCGGACGGCCAAAAGTTTGGGAACGTAGTTGCGTGTTTCGTTCGGCATACGCAGGTTTTCGTATGTTGGTTCCAAACCTTGCGCACGGGCACGGTTTACGGCACGGCCGACGTTACCTTCGCCCCAGTTGTAAGCGGCAAGGGCCAAAGACCAGTCGCCGAACATACTGTGCAGGTATTGCAGGTAGTTTAATGCGGCATCGGTAGCAGCGTAAACGTCGTGGCGGCCGTCATACAAAGGCGTTTTTTCCAAGCCGAAGTGGCGGCCGGTAGCCGGCATAAATTGCCACAGGCCGGATGCGCCGACGTGTGATTTGGCTTTGGTTACAAATGCGCTTTCAATGAAAGGCAGCAAAGCGATTTCAGCAGGCATATTGCGTTTTTTAACTTCATTGGCAATATGGTACATATAAGGTTTGCTGCGGGAGATGGTGCGGTCGAAATATGCGCTGTTTGCAGCAAATTTGTTTTCATGGCGGCGAACCAGTTCTGTGTTGACTTCGTTAATGCGGAAGTCTTTACGTAATGATGCCCACAAGCTACCAGAGCCGAAGGTTTGTGCTTTGGCTTGGTCGAGCAGGGAAGAGTTGAGGCGCATCATTGCCATGCCGACTTGGTTGGGCGTAGCGTTTTGCGCGTAGGCTGTGGCGGAAACTGCCGACAGGCTTGAAACGGTCAGAACGATGGTTTTTAGTTTTGCCATAGTAAATAGAGTTATCAAATATATAATAAAATTTTGTCCCTTCGATGGTATCGTTTCAGCATTCAAACGTCAAGTCGGGCAGGGAATTTGCGTGTATGATGTGGTCGTGGTGTTAAAATTCTGTCACACAAGTCGGGATGCATAGGGGAGCATTTAATGGAAACTTTTTTTATGCAAACGCCAATGGGGCAATATCTTGCTCAAAAAGAGGAGGATTTTTTCAGACGGCATTTGCAATATTTGAATGGCCAAGTGGTGGTTCAATTGGGCGGCATATGGCAGAGGCCGTCTGAAAATATGATTGTGGTGCCGCGCGATGTGCGGATGGATGCTGAAATGTTGGCATTTGAAACGCATTCCGTGGATGTGTTATTGATGCCCCATCTTTTGGAAATTTCAACTGCCGATTTGGTGTTGCAAGAAGCATTTAGGATATTAAAACCCGAGGGTAGGTTGATTTTGACGGGGTTTAACCCTAAATCTTTGTGGGGGTTGAGCTCGTGGTTTGATGGCAAAAGACTGCCTATGAAATCTCAATGCTTGGCTCTGGCTGAGTTGAAACGAAAAACTGCCGCTATTGGTTTTGAAATGGAATATGGGCAGTTTATGGATTATCTGCCTGCTGTGAATTCATCATCTGCTTTGAAATTTTGGCAGTTTATGGAAAAGGCAGGGGATAGGTGGTGGCCGCAGTGTGCGGCGGTGTATGGTGTGGTTTTAACAAAACATTTGATTGGTGTCCATCCTTTGCCTGAATTGGAATCTGCATTTGATGGCAATACGGTTGCTTTAAGTACGGCACGTTTGGCCGAATAGTTTTCAGACGACCTATATATAATGATGGATAATGATGAATTTGGAGAATAATGATGCCTGAATTACCTGAGGTGGAAACGACTTTACGCGGAATCGCGCCGCATATTGATGGCAAAAAGATAGAAAAAGTCATTATTCGCCAGTTTAAATTGAGATGGCCTATCCATCCGAACTTGGCGCAAATTTTGGCCGGGCGCAAAGTTTTGGCATGCAACCGGCGTGCGAAGTATTTGATTGTTACTTTTGAAACGGGTATTTTACTTATGCATTTGGGTATGTCCGGCAGTTTGCGGATTTTTACCGCCGATGATGAGCGCATCGCCACGCCGGATAAACATGATCATTTAGATTTTGCATTTGATGACGGTACCGTATTGCGTTATCACGATCCGCGTAAATTTGGTGCGGTGTTGTGGTATGAGGGTATTGCCGAGCATCATCCGCTGTTGGAAAAACTGGGGCCGGAGCCGCTCTCGGATGATTTTAATGCAAATTACCTGTATCAGAAATTGAAAAACCAAAAGCGTGCAGTCAAATTAGCGCTGATGGATAATGCAGTGGTGGTTGGTGTCGGTAATATTTATGCGAATGAAAGTCTGTTTAAGGCAGGTATTTCGCCATTGCGTCCGGCGAATAAGCTGACCAAGAAAGAATGCGTATTATTGGTGGAAACCGTTAAAGCGGTTCTGCAAAGGGCGATTGCAACGGGCGGCAGTACGCTGCGGGACTTTGTCAATAGCGATGGCAAAAGCGGCTACTTTCAGCAGGAATATACGGTCTATGGC
>NZ_JBQCWY010000282.1:0-3821 GCF_051956955.1 Neisseria sp. P0021.S005
ACACTTCGCGCACCATGCCTTTGCCCTTGTGCATATGAAATATATTGCCTTCGGCAGTAACAATACCTGCTGCGTCCTGACCACGGTGTTGCAACATCTGCAAACCATCATACAACATCTGATTGACTGGCTCATGACTAACCAAACCTAATACACCACACATATCGTGCTTCTCCGAGTTTGAAGATTAAATGGGTAAGCCGTCATTATAAAATAATTTAGATGAGTTTGCTCAAATTGTTGACAATATGATGCTAAATTTACGCAAATAAAAACGGATTCAGACGACCCATAGGCCGTCTGAATCCGTCAAACTTAATCATCCAATTCTTCAACTTCAGCCGCTTTACCCGAAAGATGGGACATTGCGGTATCTTTTCCAGGCAGATAAGGCATTGCAGCATCGGCAAGTGATTCAAAATACGGAATTGTGTGCGAACTTTGCCACTCTTCCGTTTTCGGCAAATCAGTGTGTGAAAAAACCATCACTGCCAGTGTCACCAAAATCACACCTTTCACTGCACCGAATACGCCGCCAAGCAAACGGTTGATGCTTCCCAAACCAACGGCAGACATCAAACTGCTCAACAGCGATCGTGCCAGTTTCTGCAACAGCCATGCCAGAAAAAACACAGCGGCAAAACCCATGGCAACCGCCAAAGAATGCGGCTCAACCGATTTAAAGACCACATCGGCAAACGGCATGGCAAGCGTTCTGGCGGCAATAAACGATACCACCCACGCCACCATCGCCCCTGCTTCGGCAATAATACCCCGTGTCAACGAGATAATGATGCAGATGACGATGACGGCGGCAGCCAACAAATCGGCAACAGGCAAATTACTCACTGGTCACCTGACCGGCAATGCCATGTACACGCAATTTGTTCAAATCGCGCTCGGCATCGCGTGCATTTTTATAACTGGCTGATTTCACGCGATACACCTTACCTTTATCGGTCATCACTTCAGTAATGGTCGAGTCGATACCTGCGGCTTTCATTTTACGTTGCAGGCTTTGCGCACGTTCTTTTTCAGCATAACCAGCCTGAATGGCAGCTTTTTTCGCAGGCTTGGCTTCTGCTGTTTCTTTTTCAGCTTTAGGCTTGGCTTTTTCAGACGGCTTCTCGGCAGTTTTTACCTTATCGGCTTTTTCTGCTTTGGCCGTTTCTGGTTTAGCTTTTTCATTTTTTGGTTTTTCAACTTTGGCTTCTGCTTTCTTAGCAGGTTCGGCCTTGTCTTTTACGCTGTCTTTGCTGTTTTTGGCAGATTTACGCTCGGCAATGGCTTTCTCTGCTTTTTCCAATTGTGCCAATTTATTGCGTTCTGCAGCGGCTTCACGCTCTGCTTTTTCAGCACGCGCTTGAAGTACGCGTTTTTTAGCTGCCAATGCGTTTTCTTTCTCTGCTGTTTCCTGTTGGGCTTGTGTTTTACGGGCCGCAGCAGCACGTTGTTCAGCCTGACGTTGGCGGCGTTCTTCGGCTCGGCGCTCTGCAGCTTCACGTTTGGCAGCCTCGGCACGTTGAATACGTTCGGACTCTTCCAAGCCTTTGATATTGCCGTCATCTAAAGTATCGTTGATCAAAACCAACGGCTCGCCAACATCTTCGGGAGCAGATTCGCGGTTTGGCTTCAATACTTCAACCGGCGCATTGTCTTCTTCGTCGCCTGCATTTTGCGGTTTATTTGGTGCTTCGGCATCCGCATGGCGGGCAGCCTCTTCAGCAGCAGCGACATCCTCTTTATTAGGCTCTAAAACAACCGCCTTGCTCGGCTCGTCAGCCGTTTTGGCTTGGCTCTGACCGACAGGCGCTTCTTTAAACGGTGAATTTTTATCGTCGCCGGAAGTCAGCGCCAGACCGAACAGCATACCCGATGCCACCACCAAGCCGGAGGCCAAGACCAAGCGACGGCGGTTGCGACGTTTGAGTCGTTCGTAACCGTCTAAATCGTATCCGTTTGGAGTTTCTTTTTGTTTATTGTCGGACATGATAATTTCCTCGTTAGTGTTCTTTCAAAACAGCCATTACATCGGCAACAGTATGGAATGAGCCGAAAACAACGATTCTATCATTTTCGGTTGCTTTAGCCAAAGCAGCGCGATAGGCCGCAGCGACAGTTTCAAAAACATTTACATTGTCGATGCCGTGTTCAGCCAGTTTATCCTGCAAAGCCTCTACCGTCATGCCACGCGGCACATCTAAAGGCGCGATATTCCACTCGTCAAACTGGTCTTTAACGATTTCCAGCACGCCATCAATATCTTTATCGGACAACATACTGAATACGGCGGTACGTTTTTGGGCAAAGGCAAGGTTAATCAGGCTGCGGCGCAAAGCACGGGCAGCGTGCGGATTGTGGCCGACATCCAAAACCACCAGCGGACGGCCGGGCAAAACTTGGAAACGTCCAGGATTCTCCACCAACAGCAAACCACGTTTAATTGCGCCGATATCAACCGGCAATTGTTCGTTCAAACACTCCAACACCGTCAATGCACACGCGGCATTAGACAACTGATAGGCACCGCGTAAAGCAGGAAACGGCAAGGAATTGCGGTTACGGCTTTGGCCGTCTGAAGATTGCGGATGGAAGCGGTAATTCCACTGTACGCTTTCCATTGACGCAAAATCAAAATCTCGCTGAACCATCAACAGTTTTGCGCCAATTTCTTCTGCGTGTTTAACCAATGATTCAGGTGCAGGATTCTGACCGCACACGGCTGGTTTACCGCTACGGAACACTCCGGCTTTTTCAAAACCGACCTGCTCGACAGTATCGCCCAAAAATGCCTGATGGTCCAAATCCACGCTGGTAACGACCGAGCAGTCGCCGTCAAATACATTCACAGCATCTAATCGTCCACCCAAACCGACTTCTAAAATCATTACGTCCACATTTTCATGCATGAAAATATCGATGGCCGCCAAAGCATTAAACTCAAAATACGTCAGCGAAATTTCGCCGCGCGCCGCTTCGATACGCTCAAATGAGGAAACAATCAATTCATCTGAAACCGGTTGAGTGTTGATGGCGATTCGTTCGTTGTAACGCAGAAGATGAGGACTGGTCAGCGTACCGACTTTAAAACCGGCTTCTTTATAAATATGCGACAAATAGGCACATACGGAACCCTTACCATTGGTACCCGCCACCACGACGACAGGACATTGCGGCACCAAATTCATGCGTTTTTTCACTTCTCCCACACGTTCCAAGCCCATATCGATAAGGCCGGAACTATGGGCAGTCTCCAAATGAGAAAGCCAGCCCCCCCCCCCCCCCCCCCCCCCCCCCCCCCCCCCCCCCCCCCCCCCCCCCCCCCCCCCCCCATATCTGCCGCAAGTTCTGCTTTGTCTTCTTTTTCCCGACACCAGCGTGCCCATACTTTCAGACGGCGGTAGGCATCGCGGTCGGCCATATCGGGCAAGATGCAGTGTTTGACCATTTTTCCATCAACATTCCATTGCACAAACAAAGCGTAAACCGTCAACATACTGCTGTCTTGCAAAACCGCGCTTCTACCCTCTTTTTCGCCATTCAAGTAAACTGTCGCACGGTATTGGCGGTCAATGATGATTTTTCTGACCGCATTTCGAGTCTGAAAATTAACGCTGTGCCAAGCATAGGCAAAACTGCCGGCCAACGCCGCCAAACCCAGCCACATCATCCAGCCGTAAAACTCGGCAAGGCATAAGGCCAAAGCCGAAAGGTGTAAGAAGACAATCAGAATTTTCAAAGAACGCGAGGGCTTTAAGGCCGTCTGAAAACTTCGCACGGCTTTACATCATATTGTCGAAAACAGGCGTAATGTTCAATTC
>NZ_JBQCWY010000283.1:0-3815 GCF_051956955.1 Neisseria sp. P0021.S005
CGAAGAAGTAGCCTGCATAGGAAAACGACAATACCCACAACACCGCGCCGATAATGTTGTAACGGATAAACGTCGCGTAGTGCATATCGCCCATACCGGCGACAAATGGCGCAAACGTCCGCACAATTGGCACAAAGCGGGCAATGATGATGGTTTTGCCGCCGTGTTTTTCATAGAACGCATGGGTTTTTTCCAAATACGAACGGCGGAAAATTTTGGAATCAGGATTGGCAAACAGTTTTTGTCCAAAATATTTGCCAATCATAAAGTTGGCCGCATCGCCTAGAATGGCGGCCGCTAAGAGCAGCAATACCATGACGTGGATGTTCATGCCGCCGATGGCCGCAATACCGCCGGCAGCAAACAGCAGCGAGTCGCCGGGCAAAAATGGCGTTACGACCAAACCGGTTTCGCAGAAAATCACAACAAACAAAATCGCGTAAATCCACGGGCCGTATTGGGAGGAAAGGTGGACAAGGTGTTGGTCGATATGGAGGATGAAATCAATAAGGGTAGAAATCACTAGGGTTCCCCAAATAAAAAGGCCGTCTGAAAAAGAACAGACAAATGTTTCGGCGAGAAGTTCGACATTGTAAAACCAAAGCGGAATAAAACCAATGCCGTAAGCGCGTCAAGATATGTTTAGAAGTGCAGATATGTTGCAGGTATAGGCTTCAGACGGCCTTTATCCTTGATGGTGGACGGCAAAACAACGTAAAATAAAGCCGATTTCAACCTAACCGGTGCGCCTTTGTGAACCAGCTCATCTTCGATTTTGCCAGCCATGATTATCCCGGCTTCGACAAATTTTTGGGAACAGAAAATGCCGAGCTGGTGTATGTGTTGCAGCACAAACATGGGCAATGTATCTATGTTTGGGGCGAAGAGGGCGCAGGTAAAAGCCATCTCTTGCAGGCATGGGTCGCACAGGCGCTCGATGCCGGACGAAATGCCCTCTATATTGATGCCGCCGCCACGCCGCTGACAGAAGCCGCATTGGATGCGGAATATCTTGCCATTGACCAAATCGAAAAGCTTAATAATGAAGAACAGGCTTTACTGTTTGCCATATTCAACCGCTTCCGCAACAGCGGCAAAGGCTTTTTGCTTTTGAGTTCCGAATATACGCCGCAGCAACTCGTTATCCGCGAAGACCTGCGCACACGCATGGCGTATTGCTTGGTTTACGAAGTCAAACCGCTGACCGACCGGGAAAAAATCGATGCGCTCGTCAGCATGGCTGCCGCCCGTCAGGTAACCATCGATCCGGAAATCTTCGAATACCTGCTGAACCATTGGCGGCGCGATATGGACAGCCTGATGCAAATGCTCGATACCCTCGACAACTACGCCGTTATGATGGGCAAGCGCATTACTTTGCCGCTTTTGCGCCAGCTTTTAAAACAACAGGAAACCCAATGAAAAACCTTGCCATTTTCGACCTCGACAATACCTTGATCAATACCGATTCGGATCACTCCTGGCCGCAATACCTGATTAAAAAAGGTATAGTCGATGCGGCTGAAACCGAGGCGCAAAATGAAAAGTTTTACCAAGACTATCAAAACGGTTGTCTTGATATCGATGCCTTCCTCAAATTCCATCTCGCGCCTTTAGCCCGTTTCAGCAAGGAGGAATTGGCTGAGTTTCATCGCGAGTTTATGGCCGAATATATTGTCCCGTATATTTCTCCGATGCAGCGTATGTTGGTGCAAAGCCATCAAATGGCGGGTGACGAAATGTTGGTTATTTCTTCGACCAACGAATTTATCATTACTCCAATCTGTCATCTTTTCGGCATTCACAACATTATCGGTACACAGCTTGAAATCGGCGAAGACGGCCGATATACCGGCAACTATGTCGGTACGCCCAGCCTGAAAGAAGGCAAAATTACCCGATTGAACCAATGGCTTGCCGAGCGTGGCGAGACATTTGAAAGCTACGGTAAAGTTTATTTTTACAGCGACTCCAAAAACGACTTGCCTTTGTTGCGTATTGTGGACGAACCTGTCGCCGTCAATCCGGATGCCGAGCTGGAAAAAGAAGCCAAAGCAAAAGGTTGGCCGATTTTGAATTTCAAATAACGACGAATCAGGCCGTCTGAAATATTTAACCTAATCACAACCCTAATAAGGACTAAAACATGAAAACGACTAAACTCCTCGCCTCAGCCCTGTTGTTTGCCGCTGTATTCGGTACTGCTCAAGCAGCCGATACCGAAACTCTGGAAGCCATGAAAGCGCAAAACGGCAGCGTTAAAACCGTTTTGATGGATGTCTTCACAACACCTGCCGGCGATGTTGACCGCGTAAATATCATTCAATCCAGCGGCAATCCTGAAATGGACGAACGCGCAGTGAAAAGCGTTTCCAAATATCCTTATCCGAAACGCAAAACCGCATCTAAATACCAACACACTGTTACTTTTGAAACCAATGTTGAAGTAATCAACAACTGATTCGGACGCAAGGCCGTCTGAAAAACAGAAGGCGTTTTGATTGGGAAATTCTCTGTCAAAACGCCGTTTTATTTTTTAAACAAGTATAACCAAAATTGCCGTAAAACCACACGCTCCGGTGCTATACTAAAACAAATAAACCGCTTCATCACACATCATGTCTCCCCGTCCAGTTACCATTACTTCCTACAATATGCACAAAGGCATGTCTGCGCTCAACCGCAAAGTGCAAGTCAACCGCATGGCTGACGCGCTGGGTGCATTGGGTTCGGATGTTTTGTTTTTACAAGAAGTCCAAGGACAACATCTCAACAGAAGCCGCCGTACCGACTTTCCCGATGCACCGCATTACGACATCATCGGCGACAGCCTCGATTATCATCGCAGCTACGGCAAAAATGCCGTCTATCCCAAACGACACCACGGCAACGCCATTCTCAGCCGCCTGCCGCTGAAAACGGAAAACAACCTCAACATCAGCGTTAATAAACTCGAACAACGCGGCCTGTTGCATTGTGAGGTCGTACCCGAAGGTTGGGAAGATCCGCTGGTGTGTCTGTGCGTCCACCTCAATCTGCGCGAGCCAGACCGCCTCAAACAATACCGAGCCATCAGCGACTACGTTGGCCGGTACATTCGTCCGGAAAGCCCTTTGATTATTGCCGGCGATTTTAATGACTGGCGGCAGAAATCAGCGCGTGAGCTGGGCAGTGCATTAGATTTGAACGAAGTATTTGTCGATAATACAGGCAAACGCCCCAAAACCTTCCCTTCGCGCCTGCCCATCCTCAGCCTCGACCGCATTTATACGCGCAATCTTGATGTCATCGATTCTGAAATTCACAACAGTAAAGACTGGCAACATTTGTCAGATCATCTGCCATTGAGTGTAACGGTTAGGCCGCATCGTAAAATGAATATGAAATCAGATAGAAAAATGTAAGGCTGAAATTTTTTAAAGCAAAGTACTATTGGCAATGTATCGAAAGAAAAAGTTTTTTCACTCAGATATTTGAGACAAAAACAGGCCGTCTTAAAAGTTTCAGACGGCCTGTTTAAGTTTATAAAAAAGCGCAAACCTTTTTAAATCAAAAATTTGCGCTTCAAATCTGGTGGAGGCGGGGGGAATCGAACCCCCGTCCGAAAGTCCTCTACAGAGCGTTCTACATACTTAGTTGTGTCTATTTAGAATCTCGTCCTCATCATGCCGACCAACAGGCCTTCAGAGAACCAGTTACCTTAAATCTCGTTTCCTGCCAAGTAACCCGACAGAAAACCAGTCAATGTAGAATGACGTTGCGGTAGCTTGCGCTACACAGCCCATTGACCAACTGCTGCAACGGCAGGCCTTAAG
>NZ_JBQCWY010000284.1:0-3809 GCF_051956955.1 Neisseria sp. P0021.S005
AATTTAAGATAAAATACGCTCCGACAATCTACCCATACCCGAATAAGGAAATCCAATGAGCACTTCTTTGAGCTATCGTGACGCAGGCGTGGATATCGACGCAGGCGATCAACTGGTCGAAAACATCAAACCTTTTGCCAAGCGTACTATGCGCCCTGAAGTGTTGGGTGATTTGGGCGGTTTCGGCGCTTTGGTCGAAATCGGCAAAAAATACAAAAATCCGGTATTGGTTTCCGGTACGGACGGCGTCGGCACCAAGCTGAAACTGGCATTCGACTGGGACAAACACGATACCGTCGGCATCGATTTGGTTGCCATGAGCGTCAACGACATTTTGGTTCAAGGCGCAGAACCTTTGTTCTTCTTGGACTATTTTGCTTGCGGCAAGCTGGACGTTGCCCGCGCGACTGATGTGATTAAAGGCATTGCCCAAGGCTGCGAAGAATCCGGTTGCGCTTTGATTGGCGGTGAAACTGCCGAAATGCCGGGCATGTATCCCGAAGGCGAATACGACTTGGCAGGTTTTGCCGTCGGCGTGGTTGAAAAAGAACGCGTTATTAACGGCCGCAGCATTCAGGCCGGAGACGTTGTTTTGGGCTTGGCTTCCAACGGTGCACACTCCAACGGCTACTCTTTGGTACGCAAAATCATCGAGCGCGACAATCCTGATTTGGACGCGGAATTCGACAACGGTAAAACTTTGCGCGAAGCCATTATCGCCCCTACCCGCCTGTATGTGAAACCTATCCTTGCCGCTTTGGAAAAATTCACCATTAAAGGCATGGCCCATATTACCGGCGGCGGCATTACCGAAAACGTACCTCGCGTTTTGCCTGAAAATACCGTTGCACAAATCGATGCCAAAGCGTGGGAATTGCCTAAACTGTTCCAATGGCTGAAAAAAGCAGGCAATGTGGAAACCCAAGAAATGTACCGTACATTCAACTGCGGTATCGGCATGGTCGTTATCATTGCTAAAGAAGATGCCGATGCAGTACAGGCATTCTTGAGCGAACAAGGCGAAACCGTTTACCGTTTGGGCGCAGTTCGTGAGCGCAACGGCGACGAACATCAAACCCAAGTGGCTTGATTGAGATGTAATTAAAAAAGTGCGGATGATGAATCCGCACTTTTTATTGTTTATGATCTAGGGGAATCTCCGCCCTAGCCTGCTTCTTCCATAAAGCCGGCTAACTGAGCCGTATCGTGGGCAATCATCAGCTCTTCATTGGTTGGAACAACCAAAACAGCCGGAGAAGAATCGGTCGGGCTGATAATACCTGAATTGCCGTAGCGTTTGTCCATATTGGCTTTGGTGTCGATGTGCAGACCTAAGAAATCCAAATAGGAAACAGTTTTAGCTCGGATATTACGCGAGTTTTCGCCGATACCGCCGGTAAACACGAGTGCATCAATGCCGCCACAAGCTACTGCCATCGAAGCAATGTATTTGGCAAGGCGGTAAGTCATCACTTCCAGAGCCAAGCGTGCGCCTTCATGGCCTTCATCCGCAGCGATTTCCAAAGAACGGCAGTCGTTGGAGAGTTCAGAAATACCGAGCAAGCCTGATTTTTTGTTCAGCATTTCATCAACTTGGGCAACATCCAAACCGGCTTGTGAAGTCAGATAGCTGTACACGCCCGGGTCGATGTCGCCGCAACGGGTACCCATCACCAAGCCTTCAATCGGCGTGAAGCCCATACTGGTGTCAACGGATTTGCCGTTTTTAATGGCGGTAATGGATGCGCCGTTGCCTAAGTGGGCAATAATCATACGGATGTCTTCCAGAGGTTTGCCCAAAATCCGTGCGGCTTCAGGGGCAACGTAACGCATGCTGGTACCGTGGAAACCGTAGCGGCGGAAAGCGTATTTTTTACGCAATTCGCGCGGAACGGCATAAGTGTAGGCACGCTCCGGCATGGTTTGGTGGAACGAAGTATCCATCACGCCGACATTGGGCAGACCCGGGAAATGCTCTTGCGCAGCCAAAATGCCGTTGATATTAGCAGGATTGTGCAGCGGAGCGAGCGGAATGCAGGCATTGAGTTCGTCCATTACTGCTTGATCGATCAAAACAGATTCGCTGTATTTTTCGCCGCCGTGGGCGATGCGGTGGCCGATGGCTTTAATGCGGTCGTGCAGGCCGTGTTTTTCAAGTTCTTTCAGCAACATACCTACTGCACCGGCGTGGTCGTTACGGCCGGTCAAGGCTGTTTGGCATTTTTTGCCGTCTTTGCTGAACGTAATGACTGCTTCGGGCGTACCCAAACGTTCGCCGAGACAGCTTAAGAGAACTTTGCCGTTTTTACGGTCGATAACAGCACCTTTGAGTGAAGAGCTGCCGCAGTTTAGAACAAGAATGAGTTGGTTGGACATGGTGTTTCTCCTTTGATTTTTGATTGTTTTTTTGGCTTCAGGCCGTCTGAAAAGAGCAAAAACATTTGAGAGCTTTTCAGATTGCCTTTGGTTTGATGTTTAGTCAGGCTTTATGCCCAACCATAATCTCCATTGCAGGTATCGCTACCTGACTAAAATCTGCTTATTTGGTTTTCAGACGGCCTTGTTTAGTGCTGCGGCCGTCTGAAAACTTAAAAGCAATCTTCCGGCACTCGGACTTGTCCTTCCATAATCACGCGTGCGCTACGGCTCATGACTGCTTTGGTGGCCGTCCATTGTCCGTCCTGACATTCGGCGGCTGCACCAACGCGCAGTGTGCCTGACGGATGGCCGAAACGGACTTCTTTACGCGCTCCGCCTCCGGCTGCAAGGTTGACCAGCGTACCGGGCACGGCGGCAGCGGTAGCGATGGCGACTGAAGCAGTACCCATCATGGCGTGGTGCAATTTGCCCATGCTCAGTGCGCGTACCAATAAATCGATGTCGGCAGCTTTGACGGTTTTGCCGCTTGAAGCGGTGTAATCGGCCGCAGGGGCGACAAAAGCGACTTTCGGAGTATGGGCGCGGGTAGCGGCTTCGGATACGTCGCTGATTAAACCCATTTTCAGCGCACCATACGCGCGGATGGTTTCAAATTTTTCCAGAGCCGCGGCATCGTTGTTGATATCGTCTTGCAACTCTTTGCCTGTATAGCCCAAATCTGCGGCATTCAGGAAAATGGTTGGAATGCCGGCATTGATAAGCGTGGCTTTCAGACGGCCTATATTCGGCACATCAATTTCATCGACCAAATTGCCGGTTGGGAACATACTGCCTTCGCCGTCGGCCGGATCAAGAAATTCGATTTGTACTTCGGCTGCCGGAAACGTTACGCCGTCAAGCTCAAAATTGCCTGTTTCCAAAACTGCGCCGTTTTGCATCGGTACATGGGCAATAATGGTTTTGCCGATGTTTTTCTGCCAAATTTTGACGGTACACAGGCCGTCTGAAGGGATTTTGTCTTTATCGACCAAGCCTTGCTCGATGGCAAATGCGCCCACGGCGGCAGTCAGATTGCCGCAGTTGCCGCTCCAATCGACAAAAGGTTTGTCGATGGAAACTTGTCCGAACAAGTAATCAACATCGTGATCGGCGCGTTCGGATTTGTCCAAAATTACGGCTTTGCTGGTGGACGAACTGGCATTGCCTAAACCGTCAATCTGTTTGCCGTAAGGGTCGGGGCTGCCGAGTACGCGCAAGAGGATTTTGTCGCGTGCCTCGCCTGCTTCCTGCGCAGCTGCCGGCAGATCGGTGCGTTTGAAGAAAATGCCTTTAGATGTACCGCCGCGGTAGTAAACGGCTGGAATTTTAATTTGCGGCATTTCGAGTTCTCCTTTGTATTTCTAGTATGGTTTTTTCAGACGGCCTCTCAA
>NZ_JBQCWY010000285.1:0-3809 GCF_051956955.1 Neisseria sp. P0021.S005
CTTCCAGCTTTTTCGCCAGCGTAATCAGTTCGTCCGCTTCTTCCGCTTCAATCAATTCCTGAATCTGCGGCTCGGCCTCCATGGCTTTTTCCAAACTCAGGGGTTTGTTGGCTTCCAACGGAATCAGTTTGGACAGTTTGTCGCACAGCATAAACGGCAGTTCCAGCACGCGTCCGACGTCGCGAATCACCGCTTTGGACGACATCGTGCCGAAGGTAACAATCTGGCTTACCGCATCCGCGCCGTATTTTTCGCGCACATATTCAATCACGCGGCCACGGTTTGCCTGACAGAAGTCGACGTCAAAGTCAGGCATGGAGACGCGTTCAGGGTTCAAGAAACGCTCGAACAGCAGCGCGTATTTCAGCGGGTCAAGGTCGGTAATCTTCAGCGAATACGCCACCAGCGAGCCAGCGCCCGAACCGCGTCCCGGCCCTACCGGACAGCCGTGCGTTTTCGCCCAGTTGATAAAGTCTTGTACGATAAGGAAATAGCCGGGGAATTTCATCTGGATGATGATGTTCAACTCAAAATCCAGCCGTTCCTGATATTCCGGCATTTTTGCCGCACGCTCTGCCTCGTCGGGATAAAGCTGAACCATACGTTCATGCAAGCCCTCGTTGGACAGCTTCACCAAATAATCGTCCAGCGACAGGCCGTCCGGAGTAGGGAAGAGCGGCAGGAAGTTTTTGCCCAATGTGATGTGTAGATTACAGCGTTTGGCAATTTCCACCGTGTTTTCCAAGGCCTCGGGTAAATCGGCGAAACGTTCGGCCATGGTTTCCGGCGGAATGAAAAACTGGCTTGGCGTGAAATCGCGCGGACGTTTCTTGTCCGTCAGCACCCAGCCGCCCGCGATGCACACCCGCGCCTCGTGCGCGTTGAAATCGTCGCGGCTCATAAACTGCGTCGGATGCGTCGCTACCACCGGCAAACCCAGTTCCTCCGTCAGCTTCACGCTGCCGGAAACACAAGCCTCCCATTCAGGGCGTTCGGGCAGGCGTTGCAGCTCTAAATAAAACGCATCGGGAAACCACGCCGCGTATTTCAACGCCGCCGCACGCGCCGCGTCTTCATTGCCGTTTAAGAGATTCACGCCCACTTCGCCGTAATGCGCGCCGCTCAAACAAATCAAGCCGCTGTTGTCGCCGTTTTCCAGCCATTCGGGATTGAGTTCCGCATGATGGATATTGCGGTCTTTGCCGACATAGGCCTCCGTCAAAAGCTCGCTCAAGCGCAGATAACCCGCATCGTTGCGGATAATCAGCATGGCGCGAAACGGCTTGTCAGGCGCATTCGGATTACCTATCCACACATCCGCCGCGCCGATGGGCTTAATCCCTGCGCCGCGGCAGGCTTTATAGAATTTCACCAAACCGAATTCGTTCATCAAATCGCTGATGCCCAAAGCAGGCAAACCGTATTCCTGCGCTTTGGCAATCAGTTTTTTAATCCGCACCATACCGTCAGTAATCGAGAATTCGGTATGCAGGCGCAGGGGGATATAGGTCGGCTCGGTCATGGCAAAATCGGCGTGAACAATAAAAGGCGTATTGTAGCAGGGTTGGCAGCGAAAGGCCGTCTGAAAACCAAATGTAATGAGGTTGGATAAAGCAAATAAAACAGAAGGGGGCTTTCTTTCAGACGGCCATGTTAAAATATCGCCATTATTGAAAAGGATTAAATGATGGAAGCAACAGTCTATCTTGAAGACAACGAATACATCGCGTTGTGCGACTTATTGAAACTGGCCGGCCTTGCCGAAAGCGGCGGACAGGCAAAAGCATTTATCGCCGAAGGGCTGGTGTTGCGCAACGGCGAAACCGAAACCCGTAAAACTGCCAAAATACGCGGCGGCGAAGTGATTGAGTTTGACGGTGCGCGCTTGGAAATCGCCGATGGATACGACCCTGAAGAATAAAGCCGAAGCCATCTTGGGCGAGTCGCTTTTAGACGAACCTGTCCGCCCCGAGTCATGGGAATGTTGCGGCAGCGAGTGCGGCGATGCCTGTATCCAGACAATGTATTGGGCGGAAAAAGCCAGATATGATGCGCAACAGCGGAAATTGAAAGAAGCGGGTTGGACTGATGGCGAAGATGAGGCAAAGGCCGTCTGAAAACGATTGGGCTTGATAGGAGCTGTGTTTCAAACAATGCTGCATTAAAGCCAATGTTGTCTGAAAGTTTCAGACGGCATTGGCTTTTTTAAAGTTTAAATAAATTAAGATTTTGTTACCTCGGAAGCGGTTGCATTTTCAGGTGTGCCAGGTGCAGCATCGGCAGGAGCCTGATAATCTGTATTTTGCGATGAAGAGGGCTCAGCATTGTCATGTTTATGATGCTTATCATACTTATCAAAGTGTCGTTTGTCTTGATCGTTATCTTGCGCTACCGCCAATACTTTGCCGCTTTGAGCATCAACCAGAGCCTCATATTCGACCCCGTCTTTTAAAATTTCCACCTTATAACGGCCACCCAAATGCTGTTTGTATTTATAATCAACATCTTTGGCCACGCCGCCAACTTGCGCCACTGCCGTTGCTGCCGCTTGCTGACCGGAAACCTGCGCAAACATGCCTTCTTTAAAAGCCACGGCACCCGCAGCACCGGCAACGCCCAAACTTGAAGCAATAATACCGGCAATGATGAGTTTTTTTGAAATAAAAGCATTAATGCGTTTCATGATTTTCTTTCCTACTGTGTTGTTGAACGATGAATGCATTCTATGCCTCAACAATTAGCTGAATATGAGCAAAATGCTAAGATGTGTAATTGGTTGCAATACTAAAATTAACACTTTAATAATGATGGAGAACGAAGCCGCTCTTTCAGACGGTCTTGCTGATATGTTGTGATGGCATATTTGGCGGAGATTGTGGTTTGCGTGTGAAAACAAAAAAGCGTGATGAAAAAAAGGCATGTGTGAGACATGCCCCCGAATTAAATGGTAAACGCGATGGTGAGAAAACAAATGATGGAATAAGATTTGCGGTTGGTCAACTCATCTTATTCCGCCTTGTTTTACAATCATTCAGGCGATGTTTCGCCTGCAAGATTCTCGATTTCTTCGCGATGCGCGTCAAACCATGAGCCGACCACTTGATTGACTTCGTCCATGCCTTGTTTTTTCAGGCTGGAGAACAGTTGAACGCTGATTTTTTGACGGTCGGTGTAGGGTTTGAGTGATTTTTTTACCGCCGCCAAAGTTTTAATCTGGTCGTTTTTAGACAGCTTGTCTGCTTTTGACAGCAGGATATGCACAGGGCGGCCGGTGATGTGGAAGAAGTCCAGCATTTGAATGTCTAAAGCCTTGAGCGGATGGCGCGAGTCCATAATCAAAATCAGGCCGATCAGTTGGCGGCGTTGTTGCAGGTAGTCGCCCAAGAGTTTGACCCAGTGCGCACGAATAGCCTCCGGTACTTGCGCGTAGCCGTAGCCGGGCAAATCGACCATGAAATTGCCGTTTTCCAGTTCAAAGAAATTGATGTGTTGGGTGCGGCCCGGTGTTTTGGAAACGTAGGCAAGGCGCACATGATTGGTTAAAGTATTGATGGCGCTGGATTTTCCGGCATTGCTTCGGCCGACAAAGGCAATCTCGGCCGGCGTGTCGGGCAGGTCTTTCAGATGGTTGACCGTTGTAAAGAATTTAGCATTTTGAAAAAGGTTCATCAGTATTTCCTTGCATGGAAACAAAACTGCAACATCATAATTTGTATCGGGCATTTATGTTGCAGCAGTTTGGTAATTTGAGTAGTAATTTAATGTAAACTTGGTATAGAATAGCACGTTTATAGAATTATCGGTTTTAA
>NZ_JBQCWY010000286.1:0-3807 GCF_051956955.1 Neisseria sp. P0021.S005
AGTTTTTCTCGCGCAAGTCTTTAGCAACAGCCAGCAATTCTTGCTCGCTGATTTCTTTGCGCCAGTATTTTTCTTGTGCGAATTTCAATTCGCGGAAGGCACCGACGCGCGGGAAGCCTGAAAAATGTAATGTTGTCATGTTAACTCTCCTAGTTGGAATTTTGAATCAGGCCGGTATGGCCTGAATGTTCGATATTGTAAATCAGAATGGTGAGGCCGTCTGTTTTATTAACGGGGGCGTACACCCAAAATATGGCAGATGGCGTAAGTCAGTTCGCTGCGGTTGAGGGTGTAGAAGTGGAAGTCTTTGACACCTTCGCGAGAGAGGACTTTGACCATGTCGATGGCGATGCTGGCGGCAACAAGGTTGCGTGTGCCTTGGTCGTCATCCAAACCTTCGTACATTTTAGACAGCCAGCTTGGAATTTTGACGTTGGTCACTTGGGCCATTTTGGTCAATTGTTTGAAATTGGTTACAGGCAGGATGCCGGGAACGATTTCAACGTCGATGCCCATCATCACGCAACGGTCGCGGAAGCGCAGATAGCTTTCCACGTCAAAGAAGAATTGGGTGATAACGTGGTTTGCGCCCGCATCGATTTTACGTTTCAGATTGATCAAGTCGGCTTGGGCGGATTTGGCTTCAGGGTGAACCTCTGGATAGGCCGCTACGGAAATATCAAAGTCGGCCACGGAGCGCAACAGTTTGACCAAATCTTCGGCATAGAAAGGTTTTTTCTCGTAGCCGGGCGGCTCGTCGCCACGCAGGGCGACAATGCGGCGGATACCGCTGTCCCAATAATCTTTGGCGATTTGGCGCAACTCGTCAGGGCTGGCGTCGATACCGGTCAGGTGGGGGGCTGCGTCAAGGCCGGTTTCTTGTTTGATGCGTTTAACGATACTGTGTGTGCGGTCGCGTTCGCCGGAGTTTGCACCGTAAGTTACGGAAACGAATTTCGGATGCAAGGTTTGCAGGCGATGGATGGAATCCCATAGCATGGTTTCCATTTGTTCGTTTTTCGGCGGGAAAAATTCGAACGAAACATTGATGTCGCCTTTCAAATCAGAAAGGCTGTTGTTTAAAGCGGCGATTTCTCGAGCGTGATTCATGGTTATGCACCTTCTGCATATCTTTTATTTGTTGTCAGACTGCATAATAAATTTGAGGTCAGTATGAGTCAATTTCGAAATTTTCCAAAATTGTATGAATAGATTTAATAAAGACCTCAGGCCGTCTGAAAAATAGCCTGAGGTCTTGTTTGATAGGGAAGGGAAGAAAGCTTATTCTGCTTCATCTATCCATGCTTGTTGCACGGCTTCGAGAATGCGCTCGCCGCAACGCGCCGGATCATCGTCAAATCCAGGCAAAGCCATAATCAGATCACGCAGTTGGGTAAAGCGTACGGTTTTCGGGTCGATGCTGTCACCGTGTAAGTCGTAGAGTTCTTCGGCGATGCGTTGGGTATCTGTCCATTTCATGATGTGTTCCTTTATTGGGTTTGGGCTAATAGTAATTATTTTAATCAAGAAGAAGTCGGACTGCCAGAATGTTTTACTGCAGATGCGGATATAAATAATGCGGGTATTTTTTAACAAAATAGCATATTTGCGTTAAAATACGGCACGACACTTAAAAACTACGGCACATTCGCTTTGAATTTGCCGTTTTATATATTTTATTCCGTTTTGAATGATGGTTTGCGCATGAATAATTTACATTATCTCAATGCAACCAAATCATTTGGAACGGCTCTTAATACGAAATCCATCGCTTAAAAATAAAAGGAAAAAAAGATGAATAACGCACTCAACGCCAAGCTATCCAAACTAATTTACGCGCTTGCTTCAGATGATCCGGAGTATCTGTCTAAAGCAGGCGCATTTGACCGTTTGCTGCTGTTGGTTCGCGAACTTTATCGGATGCTGGACGAAACAGAAGGTTTGAAGCAGCTGGTGTTCCGTCTGTATTACGGCAAGCACTATGGCTTAATTAAACTGGATGCCGCTTCGCCCAATGACGATGCAGGCGCGTTGAGGTTGAAACGTTGGATGGTTTATTCGCGGATCGCAGAGCGTATCGAAAAGTGCGGCAAGCATTTGTCGGTCGTGCTTGAAGATGCGGCGTTGGAAAATGGCGTGGACAAATCTCATTATATAGATGAAGCCAATGCCATTATCGAGCGTTTCGGTTTGGTAAGGGATGAGGCTGCGCTTTCAGCCATCGAGGCAGAGGAAGCGTTAAAGGCAGAGGCTGAACTGCCGACAGTAAATAAATCTCAGAATGCTGCTCCCCGTTATAACGGCAATCTGCATCAAATCAGAATTCAAGAAAAAATCGAAAATTACTCCGCCACGCAGAAAGTGGCTGCTATGCAGATTTCGCGTATGCGTTTTATTTTTCCTCATATCGAATAATTTGCTGTATCACCAAAAGGCCGTCTGAAAACCATGAATTTGTGGTTTCAGACGGCCTTTTTCATTAAACCATTGTTTTAATGGTCTTCACGAGCGTGGTTGATTGTATATTTAGGAATTTCTACGACCAAATCTTCATCGGCAACCACTGCCTGACAGCTCAAGCGAGAATCGGCTTCCAAGCCCCATGCTTGGTCGAGCAGGTCTTCTTCCAATTCGGTCGGTTCTTCCAGGCTGTCAAAACCTTTGCGGATAATCACATGGCAGGTGGTGCAGGCGCAGGATTTTTCGCAGGCGTGATCGACTTCGATGTCATGGTCGAGCAGTACGTCAAGGACGGTTTGACCTTCGGGCGCATCTTCGATAACCGCGCCTTCGGGGCATAATGTCGCGTGTGGGAGTACGGTAATTTTTGGCATTTTTATTGTCTCGGTTGTTTAAGAGTGGTTGTGGTTAAAGCGGCTTCAGACGGCCTTGGGTATTCAATATTCAGGCCGTCTGAAAAATGGGTTTATAACATGATGCCTTTACTTTTTAAATTTTCCAGGCATTCGTCTAAGTAGGCATCATCATGTTCGGTGTAAATCGGCGAAGTAGCTGTTTCAGCAGTGTGTGCGTGGTATGGGGCAACGGCTTTGCCGCGATACAACGGGTCTTTCCATAAAACGTCAGGCTTGTAGCCGCGTTTTTCCATTTCTTCCATAATCAGCGCGTGATACAGATAGAGCTTGTAAGGCGAATGGGTGAAGACATAATTCACCGTCGCGTGCGGTCGGCCCCAGCCTGCTCCGCGTAAGGCGGCGCATTCGCGGTGTTGCCCTAAAAGTTGGGCGCGGGGGAGCAGGGGAATGAGGGTTTGGTGCCAGAGTCTCATTTTGATTCGAATAATGTCAGGTACTCGGAATAGGCTTGTTTTAAACCTTTTTTGGAGTAGGTGGTATAAATAATGTTGCTGCCTTGGACGGTAATGTTGCCCTCGCGGCTGCGGATATTGATGTCGCCGCCAGCTTTCAGGCTGCTTTCGCGGCTTTGGCGGTAGTTTTGGTTTTGTTCCTTGCCGGCGGTTTTAAAGCCGAAGCCGGCTTCAACGGACAAGAGGACGGCGCCTTGCTGTCCGGTTTGGTTTTTGACGGCATCGGCCACTTTGCCGACGCCATCGGCCAGTTGGTAGGCTTGGGCGCCGGCGGCATCTGATTATTTTGAAATTGCCATTTCAATGACTTGCTCAACATAGTTGTTTTCCAAATCAATTACGTCTCCTTTTTTTTGTTTTGATATTTTTAATTCGTCATACGCGTAAAAAATAGCAATTTTTTTCCCTTCACAAAATAAATGTCTGTCGGATTTATTCATCATATACATACTTTCATTCCTTACGATGCCTTCACCATC
>NZ_JBQCWY010000287.1:0-3796 GCF_051956955.1 Neisseria sp. P0021.S005
AACAAATGCTGCAAGTATTCGAAAATCGCTGCTCCACCCGTTATTACGATCCCAACAAAAAAATCAGCCAAGAAGATTTTGCAGCGATTCTAGAATTTGCCCGCCTCTCCCCAAGCTCCGTCGGCTCTGAGCCGTGGAAATTCTTGGTGATTCAAAACAAAGCCCTGCGTGAGAAAATCAAGCCTTTCAGCTGGGGGATGCAATCCCAACTGAACGACTGCAGCCATCTGGTGATTATCCTTGCCAAGAAAAATGCCCGTTACGATACCCCGTTCTTCCGCAGTGTTGCCGAACGCAGGGGCCTGCAAGGAGAGCAACTGGAAAAAGCGTTGGCAAGATACAAAAGCTTCCAAGAAACCGACATTAAAATTGCCGACGACCAACGCGCACTATTTGACTGGAGCGGCAAGCAGACCTATATTGCTTTGGCCAATATGCTTACAGGTGCAGCGGCCATCGGTATCGATTCCTGCCCAATCGAGGGCTTCAACTACGACAAAATGAACGAAGTATTGGCAGCAGAAGGCCTGTTTGATGCCAATGAATGGGGCGTATCCGTAGCGGCAACATTCGGCTATCGCGCCAAAGAAATCACCCAAAAATCACGCAAACCGATTGAAGAAATGGTGACTTGGGTCGAATAAGCAGTTTGTATTCTCAGGGCGGCAAATACCGCCCTTTTACTTTTCTAAAAAGAGAAGCAAATTCCGTAACAACAAATACTTCTAAATTTAAAATCTGAAGGCCGTCTGAAACCATGTGTCAGAAATCCTAGATTTCATTTCACACCGTTTCAGACGGCCTGATTTAATACGCTTCTACTTAAAACGATACTTTCAAACTGCCGTAGAAGGCGCGGCCATGTTCGTTGTAAGTTTGTGCTCCGGCAGTTGTGCGGTACAGTTTTTTGTCAAACAGATTGCTGATACCGCCACGGACAGCCACGCGTTTGTTCCAGTTGTAGCCTGCATTGATACCCCAAATACCGTAAGAGCCGACTTGGGTTTGGCTGTGTTCGGAAGACAACGCTGCTACGCCTGCACGAGGATTGCCGTTTTGTTCCAAACGGTTGACTGCCACGCTGCGCGGCTTGGTGCGGCCGTAGTGGGTAAAGGTCAGATTGGCATCGAAGCGTTCGTTCGGCGTCCAAGACAATGTGCTGTTGATGGTATGTTTCGGCACCAAAGACAATGGATTGCCTTGATAATCTTCAGATTTGTGCATATAAGTGAAATTGTTGCTCCACTTGAGTGTGTCATGCAACGGAATCACCAAGTTGCCTTCGATACCTGAAATAGTCGCTTTCGGCGTATTTTCCCATTGCAGGAGCCAGTTGCCAATATTGCTGGTGGCAATGAGCTGGTCGCCGATCACGATTTTATTGCGGTACGCGTTGTGGAAATAAGTCGCCGAAGCCTGCCAGCCGTTTTTGTTGAATTCAAGACCAATCTCTTTATTGATACTGGTTTCAGGTTTCAAATTGCCATTGCCCATGTAGTAGCAGCGGACACTGTTCGGCGCATTGAGCGGACAGCCTTGACCGCGTGTGTACAGGATAAAGTCAGGATTGGTTTGATACAGGTTTGGCGCTTTATACGCACGGGCAATACCGCCTTTGACCAACCAGTTTTCGCCGATTTGATGCGAGAAGTTCAAAGCCGGACTCCAATTTCTGCCGCTGTCGCTGTTGTGGTCGAAACGGATGGCCGGAATCAGATGGGTTTTGTCGGTCAATGAAATATTGTCTTCAACGTATGCCGCCCAGTTGCGTTGAGATGCCTTACCACCGCGCGTTGCGGAGATGCCGTTAAACGCATCGGTTTTGCCTTGGTCTTTAAATCCCTGAGTATTGGAGGCAGGATCGTCCAATTTGCTGTCAGTAAATTCTGCACCAACCGTCAACACGTTATCGACACCAAGTTTGAACGGAATATTCGCTTCGCTGCTGAAGCGCAGGTTTTTCAGACGGCTTTGAACAAAATCCAAGCCTGTATAGCTGCCTTCCGGACCACCGGCCAAACCTTCAGGCAAGTGGCTGTTGATTGTGCGCTCATAACTGATCACGTTTTTAGTATCGCCCCATTCCCATGCGCCGTCATGCGTTAAAGAATAAGCGGAACGGTATAAGCGGGCAGTTTCGGCTTTGCTGTCGGCCAAAGAATTAACCAAAGCAGAACGCGGATTGCTGTTTTGCGTATCGCCGTTGTAGATATTGCCCTGACGGCTGTAACTGCTGTCCAAAATCAGCGTTTGCGCTGGGCTGATTTTCCATTGCAGACGGCCTGCAATGTCTTTATTGCGTACACCTTCAACACCGGCCGCGCTGTCATTGCCGTGTCCGGCATTAATATCGGCAGCATCTGCATCCGTTTTATTCAGGTTGCCATAAATGCGGAAGCCCAAAGTATCTTGGATAATCGGACCGCTCAAATTAAAGCCGATACGGCGGGTTGCGCCCTCTTTGTTGTCTTGCGGCTGATTGGCGTAAAGATTGACTTGGCCTTTAAATTCTTTAGACACTTTTTTGGTAACAATATTGACCACGCCACCCATCGCGCCAGAGCCGTAACGTGTTGCCGCCGGACCGCGCAAGACGGTAATGGATTCAATCTCTTCAACCGGCACCCAGTTACTGTCGCCACGCGTATTGCGTTCACCACGCATACTAATACGCTCGGATTGGCGCGAATTAACCGGCTTGCCGTCAATCAAAATCAATGTATTTTCAGGGCCCATACCGCGCAAGTCGATTTGGCGTTTGTTGCCACGCTGACCCGTCGCCGTATTGCCGGTCAGGTTAACGCCCGGCATAGTGCGGACAAATTCGGAAATATCATTGGCTGCAGGGCGTTTGTCGATGTCGTCTTTAGAAATACGCGATACGCCGAGCGACTGTTGCAACTGCTTCTCGGCAGTAACGTAAACGGTATCGACTTCAGCCTGTTCAACAGCTTTCTCTTCAGCTGCGTGTGAGAATGCACTAATTAACGCCAAAGGCAAAATAGCGAGTGTGAATGTTTTCATTGCATTGTTTCTCTTGGTTTTGTTTGTTTAAAATCAAAATAAAAATTATTCGAGATTTTAAATAACCTTAACAGAGTTTTCAACGCAATTAAGAGTGATTTACAATTAAAAGTTAAATTGTGCTAATAAAAATAACAAATACCAAACAACTAAAAAGGCCGTCTGAACCAGTATGAAACGAAATCCGAGATTCCTATCATACCGTTCAGACGGCCTTATTCAATTTTTAATTATTTGCCTGCTGCTTTTTGCAGAAGAGCATACAATTCGTCTTTGAGTTTGAGTTTGGCTTTTTTCAGCTCTTCAATCTCTTCGGCACCGCTGGTAACAGGGTTGTTAACCAAACCGGTGATTTTATCGTCCAGCTCATTGTGCTCGTCAAACAAACGGGCAAAGTGTGCATCTTCTTGTTTCAATTTAGAAATCAAATCGCGATATTCTGGAAACATTTTGTTTTCCTCTCTTGTTAATTAAATAAAAAAGTACTGCGGTCAAAAACTAGGACGAATCAATCTTTAGCTTCATTATAACAAACACGGGCGTTTTATCCAGTCTTTTTTAAGTCGAAACTGTTTTACATCAAAATTAATAATATCAACATAAGTTAGCGCCAAAATAGAAAGAAACGGCTTTATAGACGGCTTACCGACTTGGGCATACAATCGGGCTTATGCGTTTACACAATGGCCGAACCACCCTATTCCGTCATATCAACGGCATGGACGGACAATTTATCCTGCTTGAAAACCATCCTTCATGGATGCCGGTCAAT
>NZ_JBQCWY010000288.1:0-3786 GCF_051956955.1 Neisseria sp. P0021.S005
TCCTTATTCTCTTTTTAATATTGATAACAAATTTAAACCTGATGAGAAAGATAAAATCTTTTTTTCAATCCCGACAGATAACACAGATTTTTATAAGAGTTTTTATTTAAATAAGGATTATATAAAAGGTATATATCCTAAGGCTGTGTTTTAATATAGTGTTGATAGGCGTACTTGGCTTCAATGTATTCAACAGGATAGGTTTATTCCTAACCGCCCAAAGCAGCACCTTTGAAGGCAAGCAAGTTGTATTGCAGGCAAGAAACGATGCCAACATTCTTGGCAGCAATGTTATTTCCGATAATGGCACCCGGATTCAAGCAGGCAATCATGTTCGCATTGGTACAACCCAAACTCAAAGTCAGAGCGAAGGCTATCATCAAACCCAAAAATCAGGCTTGATGAGCGCAGGGATTGGCTTCACGATTGGCAGCAAGACAAACACACAAGAAAACCAATCCCAAAGCAACGAACATACAGGCAGTACCGTAGGCAGCTTGAAAGGCGATACCACCATTGTTGCAGGCAAACACTACGAACAAATCGGCAGTACCGTTTCCAGCCCAGAAGGCAACAATATCATCCATGCCCAAAGCATAGACATTCAAGCGGCACACAACAAATTAAACAGTAATACCACCCAAATCTATGAACAAAAAGGCTTAACGGTGGCATTCAGTTCGCCCGTTACCGATTTGGCACAACAAGCGATTGCCGTCGCACAAAGCAGCAAACAAGTCGGACAAAGCAAAAATGGTCGTGTCAATGCCATGGCAGCTGCCAATGCAGGCTGGTAAGCCTATCAAACAGGTAAGAGTGCACAAAACTTAGCCAATGGTACAACCAATGCCAAACAAGTCAGCATCTCTATAACCTACGGCGAACAGCAAAACTGACAAACCACCCGAGTTCAAGCAAGCCAAGCCCAAGCGAGTCAAATTCAAGCAGGCGGTAAAACCACATTAATCGCCACAGGCGCAGCAGAACAATCCAATATCCACATTACCGGCTCAGATGTTGCCGGCAAAGCAGGAACCGGCCTGATTGCCGATAACGACATCACACTCCAATCCGCCGAACAAAGCAGCAGCGAACGCAGCAACAACAAAAGCAGCGGCTGGAACGCAGGTGCTGCCGTATCATTCGGACAAGGAGGCTGGTCTAGGCTTTACCGCAGGCGGCAATGTCGGCAAAGGCTACGGCAATGGCGATAGCGTAACCCACCGCCATAGCCACATAGGAGAAAAAGGCAGCCAAACCCTTATCCAAAGTGGTGGCGATACCATCATCAAAGGCGCACAAGTATGCGGCACAGGCGTACAAGTTAATGCCAAAAACCTAAGTATTCAAAGCGTACAAGATAGCGAAACCTATCAGAGCAAACAGCAAAACGGCAATGTCCAAGTTACCGTCGGTTACGGATTCAGTGCAAGCGGCAGTTACAGCCAAAGCAAAGTCAAAGCAGACCATGCCTCGGTAACCGAGCAAAGCGGTATTTATGCCGGAGAAGACGGCTATCAAATCAAAGTCAGAGACAACACAGACCTCAAGGGCGGCATCATCACCTCCGGCAAGAGTGCCGAAGACAAAGGAAAAAACCTTTTTCAGACGGCCACCCTTACTGCCAGCGACATTCAAAACCACAGCTACTATGAAGGCAAAAGTTTCGGTATCGGGGCAAGTGTTGCAATCAGCGGTGAATCAATGGGGCAAAACCGTCCTGCCGATTCCGGCCCGGGAATCCGCTTGACTGATGCTTCTAAAGGTCAAAACAACAATAACGCCATCGGCTACGGCAGCGACGGAGACAGCAAAAACAGCACCACCCGCAGCGGTATCAACACCCGCAACATACACATCACCGACGAAGCGGGACAACTTGCCCGAACAGGCAGGACTGCCAAAGAAACCGAAGCGCGTATCCACACCGGCATCGACACCGAAACTGCGGATCAACACTCAGGCCGTCTGAAAAACAGCTTCGACAAAGACGCGGTGGCCAAAGAAATCAACCTGCAAAGGGAAGTAACGCAGGAGTTCGGTAAAAATGCCGCACAAACCACAGCAGCCGTTTCCGACAAACTCGGCAATACCCGAAGTTACGAACGGTATCAGGCGGCCAAAACGCTGCTGGAGGCCGAACTGCAAAATACGGACAGCGAAACCGAAAAAGCCGCTATCCGCGCAACACTCGGTCAAGTAAACGCCTACCTTGCCGAAAACCAAAGCCGCTACGACACCTGGAAAGAAGGCGGCATAGGCAGGAGTATCCTGCACGGGGCGGCAGGCGGACTGACGACGGGCAACCTCGGCGGCATACTGGCCGGCGGCGGCACTTCCCTTGCCGCACCGTATTTGGACGAAGCAGCGGAAAACCTCGGCCCGGCGGGCAAAGCGGCGGTCAACGCACTGGGCGGAGCGGCCATCGGCTATGCGGCGGGCGGAAATGTCGGTACGGCGGCAGTAGGGGCGAATGTCGATTGGAACAATAGGCAGCTGCACGACAGCGAGATCAGAAAAATTAAAGATAATGCCGCCAAATTTGCCAAACTCCATCCCGGCATTTCCCAACAGCAGGCAGAAAAGCGGCTGGTGGCGCAAGCCATGCGTCAGGTCGATGCGGCTTATTATGCCAAACATGCCGACACCGACACGGCGGCGGAACAATTCCTGCGCAGCATAGCGGGAAGTTTCAAAGCCGACGGGGAAACGTTCCTGGATTTTGCCCCGATGAAGTATTACAGGGACAGCGGTAAATTTGCCGAACAGCAGGGTTATAGGGAAACGAGGGAGCAGTTGAAAAGAAATGCGGTTTCCAGTTATACGGAAAGAAGCCGGCAGATTCGGAACAAAACTTTTGATACTGCTACAGCCGGACTGGGTAAAGGTGTAGCCAACCTGCCGTCGTTCTATGCAAACGGCTTCATCGGTACGTATAACGGCGTTATCGGCAAACTGGCCGGTAAGGAAGCACCGTATGTCCCATTGATCAAGGACTACAACAACCCTGTTGAAGAAGAGGTAGGTGATTGGGCTGCCGACAAAGTTGACAGAGCATTAGGCATGATAACCGGGATTAGGATCGGTGCTGTCTCGCCGGGAAGGAGTGTATGGAATAAGAACGGCAAAACCGGTGCTGGGCAAAAGACCGGGAGGATGTCCGTCCTCGATGGGGAGATGGCGGGAGGGAATAAAAATCCAATCACTTCAAAAAGACACAGTGATGTAACTAAGGACTATGTCGGCGTAACCGAACAAAAAGCGTTGCCTAAGCCGGATAAATCCGCACCGAAGATAAGACCTAATGGTACAGTAGAGCTATTTACAGACAGCAAAGGGGTACAAATACCTGGAGCAGTAGGGGTTAGCCCATCAGATCCGATGGCTGTTGCAAGAGATGCACGTTTTATGCCCAATATACCGACAGGCAGTCAGGCGAGAGTTATCGCAAATAATCCTTATATCCCTAAACCAGAAGGGAAATTTACAATAATGGATTATCTTCCTGAAGCAGCACGTATTACAAAAACAGGGGGAGAAATTGTGATTAATGGCACAGTAACCAATAAATATCTAAGAGGAATTCCAAATGAAACAGAACTGGCCCGAATGGGATTAAGGTTAAAATATAATGGTCCGTTAAAGGAGGAGTTTAAACAACTGAAATTTCAGAAGAGTGATGGAAGCGACTTGAACTCAACAGTCCTTAAAACCATTGTTTTTGAAAAGGTAAAATAATATGACAACTTATACTATTCCAAGAAAAGATTATCAATTTCTGTATAT
>NZ_JBQCWY010000289.1:0-3782 GCF_051956955.1 Neisseria sp. P0021.S005
TGCATCAGTTTTGGGAAGTGTTCCTCAAGTCGTCTGTCAAACTGTTTCCAGTCTTCAGATGTCTCGATGCTTGCACGCTGTTCGGGGGTATAAATCGATAGGGTGCGTTCTTTAAGGTGATGCAAGGTCAAATCAACCTGTTGAGTCTGGGTCAACATAATGCCTACTCTGAAATTAAGGTGAAATTGTTTTGAAGCTTGGTTTCACTTCTTTTACAAATCCATGCCGATTGTGGGCGGCTAAGACTGTAATTTTGCGTCAAGAGACTGTCTCAATGATACTGGAAGTGCTTGAGTGTGCATAGAGTTTTCAAGGTTAAGAAGGATGATTTTTCAAGTGTTTGATTTTGATTAAAAGTAAGGTTGAGCATATGGAAAGCGGCCTTTTGACGAACTTATCTTTCAGACGACCTGAGTCTTGTGAGAAAAACTTTTATTTTTATTATCTTAGACATCTTTTTATTCAGATATGGCCGTCTGAAACATATGTACAGCATAATGGGTCGCTTATTTTGTTTAAAAATGAGTCATAGAGATTAAGTTCATGACTTCTGATGTAAATCAAGATTCTATAAAGAGGCAGTTATTGTGTTTTAAATAGAGAGAATGTACGAGCTTCATTCATTAAAAAATGAATCCATCAGTTTTCTTATTGATAGTGGTTATTATGTAGATTATCAAGTTAATAAGGAAAAGGTGTTTGTCTGGTTTGTCATGCTTTTTTAATATTATTTTTTAAAATTAGACTTGACCCATTACAAGCAATTACTTAAAGTATCCATCTTATTTTTACACAAGAAAACGGGTTGTCCCGTTCTAAAAAATGAGCGCAATCAAACCACCACAAATCACTGTATTCGACAGCAAGCCAACCGATGCTTATTTCTTCGGTACTTGCGTTCTCGACCTTTTCATGCCTGAAGCAGGCATGGATGCCATTACTTTAATCGAACAACAGGGTATCCGTGTCCATTATCCAATGGAGCAAAGCTGCTGCGGTCAACCGGCCTATTCGTCAGGCCATCCTAAAGAAGCCTTTGATGTTGCCAAAGCGCAACTGGATTTATTCCCTGAAAATTGGCCGATTGTCGTGCCTTCCGGTTCTTGCGGCGGCATGATGAAACACCACTGGCCGACTTTGTTCAAAGGTACCGAGTACGAGCAAAAAGCCATTGATTGCGCCAATCGTATCATTGAATTTACCCACTTCCTGCTGGCGATTGGTTACAAACCTGAAGATAAAGGCGAGCCGGTTAAAGTGGCTGTTCATACTTCCTGCGCGGCGCGTCGCGAGATGAATGTACATTTGTCAGGCTGGCAGTTGATCGACGGCATGGAAAATGTTGAACGTATCGTTCACGACCATGAAAGCGAGTGCTGCGGTTTTGGCGGTACATTCTCTGTGAAACAAGCCGATATTTCCGGAGCGATGGTAACCGACAAAGTTGCCGCGCTGAAAGAAACCGGCGCAACTGAAATCATCAGCGCGGACTGCGGTTGCATGATGAATATTGGCGGCAAAATCGCTAAAGACGAACCCAATATGCCACGTCCGAAACATATTGCATCTTTCCTGTTGGAACGCACCGGAGGTAAAGCATGAGCGCGCGCGAAAATATTTTAGCGAAATTGAAAAAAGCCGATGCCTTGCCGATGGAAGAACCGCCGGTTTTCGATTATTACCGTGAAATGGGTGTTTCTTGGGCAAACGATGTCGAACGCTTGAAACATTGGGCGGCTGCCATGCGTGCCGTCAAAACTGAAATCTATTGGGTTACCAAATCCAACTGGCCGCAAGTATTCCGTCAAGCCGCCGAAGGCAAGGGCTTGAAAAACATTCTGCTTCCATTGGAAACAGAACATGGTCAGCTGGCCCGTGCAGCTTTGGCCGATACCGATATTGAACCGCGTGGTTTTGAGCGAAAAATCGACGACTGGAAAAACGAATTCTTTACCGATATTGAGGCTGGTTTTAGCGGCTCTAAATGCGGTATTGCCCGTACCGGTACGATTATGCTGGAGTCCAGTCCTGTCGAGCCACGCAGCCTGAGTTTGGTTCCGCCTGTGCATTTCTGCTTGTTTGACACCAGCAAAATGTACAACGAATTACATAATGCTGTTGAAGGCGAAAAACTGGTAGAAAAAGGCATGCCTACCAACGTTATTTTGATTTCCGGCCCGTCTAAGACTGCTGATATTCAATTGACTTTGGCCTATGGTGCACACGGCCCGCGCGATTTGGTGGTTTTGGCCGTTCTGCCTGATCACATTTCCCCTGCCGATTTGGAGGAAAAAGCATGAGTTCCCAAACCATTAAATTCCATATGAAGCCGGAAACGTTCAAGCAAAACGCCGCGATTTCTTTGCAAGACAAACCTTTGCGTAAAAGCTTGCGCACAGCGATGGACATGCTGATGACCAAGCGCAAAGCCGTTTTGACAGATGAAGAAGAGCTGCAAAGCCTGCGTGACTTGTGTGAGCATGTCCGTCAACGTTCGTTGTCCAAATTGCCTGCATTATTGGAACAGCTGGAAGAAAACCTGACCAAGTTGGGCGTTAAAGTCCACTGGGCAGAAACACCTGCCGAAGCCTGCCAAATCATTCACAACATCATTACCGATAAAAACGGTAAGCTGATGGTGAAAGGCAAATCTATGGTCAGCGAAGAGATTGAGCTGAACCATTATCTGCAAGATCAAGGCATCAAAGCGATTGAGAGCGACTTGGGCGAGTTTATCGTTCAAATGGCCGGCGAGAAACCAACCCATATCGTGATGCCTGCCATTCATAAAACCAAAGAGCAGGTTAGCGAGCTTTTCCATCAAAACCTCGGCACTCCATTAACAGATGATGTAGACCAGTTGACTGGATTTGCGCGTAAAGCATTGCGCGATATTTACAGCACTGCCGATGTCGGTTTGAGCGGTGTGAACTTTGCCGTTGCTGAAACGGGCACTTTGTGTCTGGTCGAAAATGAAGGCAACGGCCGCTTGAGTACCACTGTACCGCCTGTGCACATCGCCATTACCGGTATTGAAAAAGTGGTTGCGAAGCTGTCGGATGTTCCGCCTTTGTACAGCCTGCTGCCACGCTCCGCCATCGGTCAGAACATTACCACTTATTTTAATATGATTACCGGTCCTCGCCGTAGCGAAGAGCTGGACGGCCCTCAAGAAATGCACTTGGTACTGCTTGATAACGGCCGTAGTCAAGCGTATGCAGAAGATCAAATGCGCCGTACCTTGCAATGTATCCGTTGCGGTGCGTGTATGAACCACTGTCCGGTTTATACCCGTATCGGTGGCGCGGCCTACGGTACGACTTATCCCGGCCCGATTGGCGAGATTATCTCTCCGCATTTGTTAGGCTTGGATGCGACACGCGATCTGCCGACTGCATGTACCATGTGTGGCGCCTGTGTTGAGGTTTGTCCGGTACGCATTCCGATTACCGAACAAATGCAACGTCTGCGTGTTGAAGCGCAACGTTCGCCAACAGAAACCGTTCCTCATCCTATCCGTGGTCAAGGCGCATCGCATACCTTCGGCGAGCAAATGGCGTGGCGTACGTTTAACGGCATTTTCAGCGGCAGTAAGGCTTATCGAGCATTCGGCTGGGCTGCTACCAAATTCCGTGCATTGACGCCAAGCAAGCAGTTAAGCTGGACCAATAACCATGTTCCGATGAAACCTGCCAAGCAAACATTGCATGAGATGATGGCAGAAAGAAAACGTCAGCAAGAAAAAGCATAAGACTTGAAAATAAAACCTGGGGGATAAAAGC
>NZ_JBQCWY010000290.1:0-3758 GCF_051956955.1 Neisseria sp. P0021.S005
ATGGAGGCCGTCTGAAAAATGAGGGTCGAATAGGGTGTTTGGGTTCTTACTGATTGTTTTGATGGATAAATTGGGTATGAAAATAAAGAAACAGGTAAGCGAAAATGCCCACCTGTTTTATTTTATGCTTCCGGCCGTAACCACATCCACACCGCCACGCAGCTACAGAAGACTGATGATACGGCACCAATCCACCAGCGTTCTGGAAATTGCCAAAACATAAACAGGCAAGAAAGGGCCATCATGCCGATAGCGAAGAACTTTGCCTTGCGTGGCACGGCGCCGTTGTTTTCCCAGTTTTGTATGATGGGGCCGAAATGGCGGTGATGATACAGCCAATTGTGAAAGCGCGGCGAAGCCTTTGCCCAGCAGGCGGCGGTCAATAAAATGAAAGGCGTAGTCGGCAGTAATGGCAGGAAAATGCCGATAATGCCCAAGACAAGAGACAATGCGCCGCAAAAAATCAATAAATAGCGAACCATATTCCCGTCACCAATTATTTGTTTTCAGACGGCTTGTGATGCGGAAATGGACAACGCGGAATGTCTAATTTATCCCAGCCCTCATGTCCCATTTTTTCCAGCAGCGCGATATTGCGGTCGAAAATTGCCGAGGCATTGGGAAATGCTTCAGCCGCTTTGGCAATACTGTCTTCACGAATAAGATGTAAGGTCGGATAGGGCGAGCGGTTGGTGTAGTTGCTGATGTCGTCGGCTTCCGTGCCTTCAAATTGGAAATCGGGATGGAACGGCGCAATTTGGATAATACCTTCCAATTCGTTTTCTACAACCGCATCATCGGCGATTTCCAACATTTGGTTGAAGGTTTCAAAATCAGGGAACAGCGTTGGATGAACCAGTAAAGTGGTTTCCAATTCCGAAGCGGGCTTATTGCCCAGAAGCTGCAATTCACGATCCAAGTCCTCAAGGAAACCGTCCAAATGACGGGCTTCGCTGACAACGATGCGAACCAGGTTTTTAACGTGCGGCGCTTTGGCAAACGGGCAGAGATTCAGCCCGATAACGGCTTTTTCCAGCCATTGTTTGGTATGTTCTGAAACAGTATTGGTATCGAGATGGGTGGTGTCTGTCATAGTAAAAGCTTATGTGAATTATTCTTAAAAAGTATACAAGTGTATGGGTGTGAAAGCAAACCATTGGAATTTAAAAGGCCGTCTGAACAACAGACGGCCTTTATCAGTGTCAAATCATTAATCCTGAACCAAATGAACCAAAGGCAGAGCAGTCGTGTTTTTAATTTCTTTCAACACAAAACTCGATTGCGCATCTTGCACGCCGTGGTGCGAAAGCAGCGTATCCAAAACAAAATGGGAAAACACGTTCATATCGGTAAAAAAGGCATGGAGCAGATAATCGGTTTCGCCCGTTAAAGCAAAGCAGCTCAATACTTCCGGCCAAGCGCGGACAGATTCGGAAAAATCCTCGCGCGCATCTTTTGCCTTGCTAATCGATACACGGATAAAAGCCTGCAAACCCAAGCCCAAAGATACGGGAGAAAGCTGGGCCGCGTATTTTTGAATAATGCCCGCATCTTCAAGCTGTTTGAGACGGCGCAGGCAGGGAGAAGGGGAGAGCGCCACCTTTTCAGAAAGCTCAACATTGCTCAACCGCCCATTTTCCTGCAAAACCTGCAGAATCTTTAAATCCGTTTTATCCAAGTTTAGATGAGGCATGATGGTTCTCCCAGTGTCGATAATATATGTTTTGAAAATGAAAAATGCTTAAAAATAAAGACTTGCATGGTTAAATTATATATTGAGTTCAGATGTGCGACAAATTGTCTTATCAGGGGTGTTGCGAATTTGTTTTATGTAGTTGTGAAAAGATGAAGGCCGTCTGAAACTAATCAAAGCCAAAGTTTTATGTCATATTAGGATTGGATATAAAGAGGCCGTCTGAAAATGATTTCAGACGGCATTTATTTTCGTAATGTGATCATTCAGGCTCTTAAGGACCTTGTTTTGGAGAGTTTTGTTCTTTTGGTTTGTTCGCTTTCCGCGTTTGTATTTGGCTTTGTTTGGGGTGTTTTCTTTGCAATGTATTTTTGTGTTTTGGGAAATAAGCTTACAAGCTCTGTTTGCAGGATACTGGAAGGAAGTGTGTATCCATGGTGCCACCGCAAGACCAAACTGTTGTACCTTTAGTAGCACTTGTTTTTGCAAAACTTGGTGTCAGGTGGATTTCGGTATTCTTCACAGGAACGGCGGCTTGATTGCCGATGGCGGCAACAATAGTGCCGTTATCTTCAATACGGACAATCTTTACATAGTTACCGACTTTATTGTCGTCTGAAGCGAGTTGTTTGATATTTAGGTCAAGCGGCAAGCTGCCTTTATCTGCATAGGCTTCTTCGACGTAGCTTTTCATACTGCCTGCCAGCATAATGCCTTCTGCTACTTGTGCTCTGGCAACATAGTTTTGGTATGCAGGAAGAGCTACTACTGTCAAAATGCCGATAATGCCGATAACAATCATCAACTCAATCAGGCTAAAACCGGTTTGGGCTTTGCGTAGTTTTTTCATTTTTTGAGTATGTCGTTTTCTTATTTTTATTTTATAAAGCAAATCCCATAATTATTATGGGATTTGCTTTGAGTCGAATATCTTTTGTTAGATATTTAAATTATTTTCTAGAACCACCTGTTCCAGAATTAATTTGTAGTAGTTGTAGTAGTACGGCAAGAAGAAGGTAAGAATTTTGGATCTACGCCATTGGTTGTACCTGATTTACAAGTCCAAGTGAAAGATCCATTGCCAGTTGTTGTGGCACTTGTACCTGATCCTGTAGTTGTAGTTGCTGTTGGAGTAAGTGATACGGTTTTGCCTTTAATTTCGTTATTTACGTCAGCAGCTTTCATTTTGGCGGTAATAACACCATTGGCTCCGATTTCTACTTCATCAACATATTTACCCTTAATGCTTCCCTTATCTGCAATACCTGCTTGGGTATTACTAGTAGGCCATGCGCCTTTATCTGCATAGTATTCAACAACAGCAGACTTTTGACCTTCCATCAAAGAGATGGCTTCAGAAACTTGGGCACGTGCAGTGTAGTCTTGGTATGCGGGCAGTGCGATAACTGCCAAGATGCCGATAATCGCGATAACGATCATCAATTCGATCAGGGTAAAACCTTTTTGGATTGCTTTCATTGTTTAAAACTCCAGTTTGAAAGTGTGAATAATTGTGTTTAAGTAAAAAGTCCGTAATGTGCTTGGCACTGTGTATTATGAGTAAACCATAAGTAAGAAGGAATATACAGCTTCCGTCTGGCTTGCTGCTTTGAGGCTTGGGCCTTATCGGATGTGTTGTTACAAGCAGTCTGTGTGCCAAGTGTGCAAAATTGGTTAAAAAATTTAGTTTTTATTTCCTATTCATTGTTTTTATTGGGTTTATTTTTTAATTTTTAAGTTTTATGAGGTTTTGTTTGAAAGTTTCAGGATTTTAGGGAATTTGGGTGGTTGACGTTTTTTGTCAGTTTTGTGTTTTTTGTGACAGGGAAAGGAGGCAAGTTTGGATGTGTGACGTTTTTTGTTAGAAATTAAGCTTATTCAATAATATGTTAATTGATTTAGATAGGCAGTATCTTTATGGATTAATCGGTGAGTTAATATTTTGTGATTTTATTTTTTTGTTTTTTATAGGTTTTATTTTGTATGCGTATTTTGTTTGAATACGGATAAGGAGAAAATTTGGAAGGAAGGATTTTTAAAGAGGGTTTGGCGCAATAGGTGAATG
>NZ_JBQCWY010000291.1:0-3748 GCF_051956955.1 Neisseria sp. P0021.S005
AATCGGCCATTTTCGGATTTAAGATTTTCAGTTCGACTTCGGTTTGCATGACAGGACTCCGTATTGTTCTATATTGGAAAGGGCTACGATTATACACAAATGCCCTTGAGGCCGTCTGAAAAAACGGAGTATGATTCAGTCAGACCTAAGGAGAAAATCATGGATCTGCACAATATCCGCGAAGATTACAGCAAGCGCGAGCTGTCGGAAGCCGAATGCCACGCCGACCCGATTGTCCAATTTGAGCAATGGCTGAACGAAGCCATTCACGCCGAAGTCAACGAGCCGACAGCGGTCAACGTTGCCGCCGTGGGCGAAGACGGCAGGCCCAACAGCCGCATGGTACTGCTAAAAGAAGTCAACCCAAAAGGCTTTGTTTTCTTTACCAATTACCACAGCCGCAAAGGCCGCTCCTATACGGCGCACCCCTTTGCCGCTATGACTTTTTTCTGGCCGGAACTCGAACGCCAAGTGCGTGTTGAAGGACGCATTGAAAAACTCGACGCCGCCGCTTCGGACGAATATTTTGAAAGCCGCCCGTATACCAGCCGTATCGGCGCATGGGCAAGCGCGCAAAGCGAAGTGATTTCCAGCAAAGCCGTCTTGGTGGCCAAAGCCGCGGCCGTCGGTGTCAAACATCCCCTGCATGTTCCCCGCCCGCCGCATTGGGGCGGATACCTCGTTATTCCCGACCGTATCGAATTCTGGCAAGGCCGTCCCAGCCGCCTGCACGACCGCATCCAATACCGCCTGGTTGACGGCAACTGGATACGCGAACGCCTTTCACCATAATTTTCGGATTTTCAAACAAAAATTTACTGGTTGAGTTACAATACAGCCTTTCATCGGCAGGCCGTCTGAATCTGATTTTCAGACGGCCTTTTCCCCCAATCCAACCCCTGCCGCAACCGCCGCAGAAGAACCGCTTTTTCAAGCGAGTTAGGAAAAATCATGTCCAAACAGCCTTCCAGCAAACGCCAATGGCGCGACGGCGTATCATCTACCGCCAAAAAACCTTCCAAACCGGCCAAATCCTTTGCCAATAAAAAACGTCCAGACGACGAACGCAAAACATCAGGCAAACCTTACGGCCAAAAAGTTTCAGACGGCCCCAAAGCTCAAAATACCGCGCCTAAACAACGAGCCGCCAAAGCCAAAAAACTGGTTGTCCGCAATCCCAACCAAAAAATCATGGAGCACGCCCGCGATTTGAAAGAACGCCGCAGCGACCTTTCCCGCTTCGAACCCGAGCGCCTGCAAAAAGTCCTGGCCGCTTCCGGCGTCGGCTCACGTCGCGAAATGGAAGAATGGATCAGCAACGGCTGGGTAACGGTCAACGGCCGCGTAGCCCAACTGGGCGAAAAAGTTACGCCCGAGGACCACGTTACCGTCAAAGGCAGCATCATCAAACTCAAATGGGCAGACCGCCTGCCACGCATCATCCTCTACTACAAACAAGAAGGCGAAATCGTTTCCCGCGATGACCCACAAGGCCGCGTCAGCATTTTCGACCGCCTGCCGCAAGCAGCCAGCAGCCGCTGGGTGGCCATCGGCCGTTTGGACATCAATACCAGCGGCCTTTTGATCCTGACCACTTCAGGCGAACTGGTTCAACGCTTTGCCCACCCTAGCTTTGAAGTCGAACGTGAATACGCAGTGCGCGTATTGGGCGAGCTGACCACCGAACAAATGCGCGTCCTGACCGAAGAAGGCGTCATGCTCGAAGACGGTTTGGCAAAAGTCGAACGCATCTACGAACAAGGCGGCGAAGGCGCAAACAAATGGTACAACGTCGTCATCAAAGAAGGTCGCAACCGCGAAGTACGCCGTATTTTTGAAAGCCAAGGCCTGACCGTCAGCCGCCTCGTCCGCGTAGGTTTCGGCCCCATCGGTCTGCCAAACCGCCTCAAACGCGGCCAGTTCTACGAACTCAATCCGGCAGAAGTCGCCAACATTATCAAATGGGCGGATATGCTGCTGCCTGGTGAACGTCGCCGGAAGAAAAGTTAATGTAAGATAAATCGGAGCTGAGGCCTTTACAAAATCGTCTCAGCCCGACAAAATCTTGCCTAAGTCATAAAAATAGTGGGTATTGAAAGGATTTTCCTTATCCAACACATTCATCGGGCTACCATGCCCGACAAACAATACAGGCATTTTTTTCATCACTGCCTCCTTAATATTTGATGAGGCGGATTGTACGGATAAATGATTAAGCAATAAATCTCAATTTACGAACAGCATATTTTCCAAATAGGAAATAATGGGATATTCTTTGGCTTGCTGCAAAGTTAAAAAGAGGTCCGAAGATTCGGATTTCAATAGCAATACCTAAGTCAATCTAGTAAATCTGCCTAGAAGCACTTAATTCTATGACTGATAACTCAACGCCAGAATATTATTTTTTAATAGCAAATTATAAAAAAATGTCGTCTGAAAAATAAACTTGGTTTTCAGACGACCTTTTTATCTTAGAAAGATTAGAAAAATTTTCAATATAGAGATGGTAGAGCAATATTATTGACCATCTTTAAACTATACGTTCAGACGATTTTTATCTATTAGATTGAAAATGTGCAACAACACATTTTGCACTCGGACAGTTTGGATGCGTGGCAGCATTTTCGATTGAAAATTCCCAATATTTAATCATCTTCTTAGCAAAGCCAACTTTGTTTCCCGGTCCTCTGGCAGAACCGGTTTCTTTGACAATTTTGCTGATTCTGTCCCAAGGCAATTCGGGCGTCTCTTCCGGAAACTGTTCTCCCTCAAAATCTTCAATTTCTAAAAATTTTTTCATGGCTTGAGTATCTGCTAGAAACCATGCTTCTATCGCTTTAACCGCAATAAAATAGGCAGTAATTTTCGCGTGGCTGATTCTTTCCTTAACACCTTCAACAGGGAGTCCGTCCGAATCCGTCAAAATATACAGTCTTTCTGCTCCATTTGCTTCCAAAACACCAATAAAGGGCTCAATATTATGAGGCAATAAATTACCTGCGCCATTGGCATCAACAACAGGTTCAATCAATTCAAAATCATTCCTGTGTAAAAAGGTCTTGAATGCCTCTGATTCGATAATAATCTTTTCGCATGACCCTTCAACAATAAATCCGACTTTTACCATGGCAATCCTCCTCCCAGCAGATTGGTCAGCCAAGCCGTATCTAACGGAATTTTGTTTTTATCGACACCGGACTTCCGAACATCTTTAATTTGGGTTTTGCCTTGAGATTTACTGACAAAATACAACTCTTCCAATTCCAAGCTACGCACTACCGATTCACTATGAGTTGTCAGAATAATTGGATGGTGAGGGCTTACATATTCACGTATAAAGCCGATCAGTTCACTGATAGCTTTCGGATGTAAGCCACGCTCAGGTTCTTCAATGATGGTAATGCCGGGCTGTTTTACACGCGTTAAAACGGCAACCAACAAACATAAGGCATAAATTGTGCCGTCCGAAACCATATGGGCGGGGAAACGATTACCGCTGTCTTCCTCGAAAAATAACCCTTTTGAGTCATCAATTTTTTGCGTTTGAACAGAGAGTTGCTGCATTTCGGGGACAATCACACCCATCCATTCAATGATTTGCTCGCGTAATTCGTCGTTATCCTCAAGATGTTCTAACACTGCAGCAATATTGCTACCGTCTGTATTCAGCTTTTCAGGGTTATTGGCATTATTGCGAAGATCTTTGATTTTAAAAGGATCTATACGAAATATCTTTACATCTTTAAGT
>NZ_JBQCWY010000292.1:0-3745 GCF_051956955.1 Neisseria sp. P0021.S005
ATACCCATGTTGGAATGTGTGATTTTAACTTGAAGCAGCATATTCTGGCAAACGGCAAAAGCTTCAGGCCGTCTGAAAACAGCGTTTTCAGACGGCCTTATCATACTGATTCTATATATCAGCGCAGTTCGCGGCGCAGGATTTTGCCAACGTTGGATTTTGGCAACTCGTCGCGGAATTCGATGTCTTTCGGCACTTTATACGCCGTCAGCTCTTTACGGCAGAAATCGATCAACTCTTCCTTGGTCAAAGACGGATCTTTGCGTACGACGAAGACCTTAATCGCTTCGCCGGTTTTCTCATTTTTCACGCCGATACAGGCGACTTCCAAAACCTTGTCATTGCTAGCCACCACTTCTTCAATTTCGTTCGGATACACATTGAAACCAGATACCACAATCAAATCTTTTTTGCGGTCCACCAGCTTCAACCAACCTTTTTCATCCATAACAGCAATGTCGCCGGTCTCCAAAAAGCCGCGCGCATCGATTGCTTTGGCGGTTTCTTCCGGACGGTTCCAATAGCCTTTCATCACTTGCGGGCCGCGTACCCACAATTCGCCCGGTTGTCCGATAGGCACTTCTTTGCCGTCTGCATCACGCAATTCGACCTCGGTTGAAGAAACAGGCAAGCCGATACCACCGCTGTAAGCTTCGATATTCAAAGGATTACAACATACGCCCGGGCTGGCTTCGGTCAAGCCGTAAGCCTCCACAATCGGCGTACCAGTAATTTTTTTCCATTTTTCCGCCACGGCTTTTTGTGTTGCCATACCGCCGCCCAAAGTCAGCTTCAAACGGGAAAAATCAACTTCGGCAAAATCCGGACGGTTGACCATCGCATTAAACAGGGTATTCACACCGATGAATACGCTGATCGGCTCTTTTTTCAATTCACCGATAAATCCTTTCATATCGCGAGGGTTGGTAATCAGGATGATTTTAGAACCGGTATTGGCGAAAATCATCAGGTTTACCGTCAAGGCAAAGATGTGGTAAAGCGGCAGCGCGGCGATGACGGTTTCTTCGCCTTCGCTCAGTTGGAATTTAATCCATTCTTTCGCCTGAAGCATATTGGCGCAGATATTGCCGTGACTAAGGACGGCGCCTTTCGCCAAACCGGTTGTACCGCCTGTATATTGCAGCAAGGCAGTATCGTCGCGCGTCAACTCGACTGGCTTGAACGTATTGGCCGCACCTTGCTTCAAGGCCGTCTGAAAAGTGATGGTATTGGGAATGCGGTATTCCGGCACCATTTTTTTCACTTTGCGGATGACGAAGTTCATCAACGCGCCCTTAATCATGCCGAACATCTCGCCGACCGACGCGACAATCACATGTTTGATTTGTGTACGCGGCAACACCAATTCCAGCGTATTGGCAAAGTTCTCCAACACGACAATCGTTGTCGCGCCGCTGTCTTTCAACTGATGTTCCAACTCGCGCGGCGTATAAAGCGGATTCGTATTCACTGCCACCAAACCTGCCTGCAAAATACCGAAAAGCGCAATCGGATATTGCAAAACGTTCGGCATCATAATTGCCACACGCTCACCGCGCGGCAGTTTCAATACGTTTTGCAGGTAAGACGCAAAATCGGTCGCCAACTTGCCCACTTCGGCATAAGTCAGCGTTTTGCCCATGTTTTGAAAAGCAGGTTTATCCGAGAATTTCTCGACACTTTGACGGAATACGTCGCTGATGGAGCTGTATTGAGAGATATCGATTTCGGGGTTGACGCCTTGTTCGTAGCTTTTGAGCCAGAGTTTTTCCATGTTGATCAGTCTTTTATTTAGTCGTTTTTTGAAATCGAGGCCGTCTGAAAGGCTTTATTCAATCTGCCGCTTCGTTTTCAGACGGCCCTTTTATTAAGCAGTAATAATGACAGGCTTGTCGGTGGACATGATGATACCGCCGCCCAAGCACACATCGCCGTCGTACAGTACCGCTGACTGTCCGGGAGTTACCGCCCATTGCGGCTCGTCAAAAACAAGCTCGATGGTTTTATCATCCAAGTAACGCAACGTACAAGGCGCGTCAGCCATGCGGTAGCGCGTTTTGCAGGTATAGCGGCCTTCTTTCGGACGTTCCGGCAATGTGAAACTCAAATCGTTCATAATCAGGCTTTGTGTATAAAGCAAAGGATGGTCATGACCTTGGACGACAATCAGTTCGTTTTTGGTCAAATCCTTGGCCGCAACAAACCATGGCTCGCCTGCGCCGCCGATACCCAAGCCTTTGCGTTGGCCCAGCGTGTAAAACATCAGGCCGACGTGTTCGCCGACTACTTTGCCTCCAGGGGTAACCATTTTGCCATTATTGGTCGGCAGGTATTTTTGCAGAAATTCGCGGAACGGGCGTTCGCCGATAAAGCAAATACCGGTACTGTCTTTTTTGGTTGCGGTCGGTAATTTGAATTCTTCGGCAAGACGGCGGACTTCAGGTTTTTCCAACTCGCCCAATGGGAAAATTGCGCGCTCGAGTTGGAAAGGTTTGAGGCGGTACAGGAAATAGCTTTGGTCTTTGTTTTGATCCAAGCCTTTGAGCAGGTAATGCACTCCGTTGCGAACTTCTTTGCGGGCATAGTGCCCGGTGGCAATGGTATCGGCACCCTGCTCTATGGCATAGTCCAAAAAGCATTTGAATTTAATTTCAGCATTGCACAAGACATCCGGATTTGGCGTGCGGCCCGCGCTGTATTCTTTGAGGAAATAGGCAAATACGTTGTCTTTATATTGCGCAGCAAAATTGACGATGTCGATATCGATTCCGATGATATCGGCAACGGCAATAGCATCAAAGGAATCTTGTTTGATGCTGCAATATTCGTCGTTGTCGTCATCTTCCCAGTTCTGCATGAACACGCCACTGATTTGATGGCCTTGCTGTTTGAGCAGGGCTGCGGTAACGGATGAATCGACGCCGCCGGAAAGGCCGACGATGATGTTTGTTGGTGTGTTGGTAGTATTCATGAGGGGAATGTGGGTTTCAAATATATTTTTTAAAGCTTGATTTTAGCACATTTTGATTTAACGACAGAAAAGGCCGTCTGAAAGCCCAATGACTTTCAGACGGCCTTTATATGCAAATTCAAGCAATTAGTGCTGATGCGCGCCACCGTGACCATGGCCGTGACCGTGATCCATGCCGGATTGTGGTGCAGTTTTCACTTCCAGCTCGACAGTTTGAGATTTCGCGTTTTTGAATTTCAGGGTTACAGGTACTTTTTCGCCTTCTTTCAGCGGTTTTTTCAGACCCATGAACATAACGTGGTAGCTGCCTGGTTTCAGCTCGGTTACGCCTTTTGCAGCCAAAGGCACGCCGCCTTTAACTTCGCGCATACGCATAACGCCGTTGTCGTTAATATGGGTGTGTACTTCAACGCGTTCTGCAACAGGGCTGCTGCCGCCTACCAAGAAGTCTTGTTTGGCTTCATCGTTTTGGATTTTCATGAATGCGCCACCCATTTTCATACCTTCGACAGTGGCACGTGCCCAACCGTCTTCAATATGGATACCGGCTGCAGATACGGAAGTTGCCAAGCCTGCCAGAATCAGGGTTGCCATTAATTTTTTCATGTTTTGCTCCTTGTGTTTGCCAAATGGCTGGGATATACAGTCTTCATCTTACAACCAAAGGCCGTCTGAAAACTTTGATATAGATTAATTAATACTATCTAATCCTAACGAATTACCATATTACCACATTTTTAAGCAGTTAATGCAATAATCCAAACAATAAATAAC
>NZ_JBQCWY010000293.1:0-3741 GCF_051956955.1 Neisseria sp. P0021.S005
GCTTTCTACAAAAACAAATAAGAACCGTTTGTAAATACAAAAAATACAACAGTTCAGAAAACTATTATTGCAGTTACCATAGTCAAATAAATTTGCCGTCCTTTCAGACGGCCTTTACTTCCTTTCAGAGAACACCTCATGCAAAAATGGCAAATCGAGCTTTATTCCACGCCGTCTTGGCTATTGCAGACCTTATTGATGGTCGCTGCAGCCTCGGCGGTCATTCTGTCTTTTGCACGCAACACACGCTTCGGGCGCGAGTTTAGCTATATCCTGCGGCTGTGTCTGACGCCGAAAAGTACCGTCAAAGTTTTGCTGCTGATTACGGCGATGATTACGCTGCTGCTGACCGAAGTACGGCTGAATGTGTTGAGTACCTTTATGTCCAAAGGGCTTTACGACTCGATGCAGGATTTGAATGCCTCCGCATTTTGGATGTTTGCAGCGATGAACGCGGGCGTGGTGTTGATACGGGCGTTTAACAACGTCGTCAACGACTTTCTCGATCAAGGCTTGGCGATTAAATGGTCGGAGCGGCTCAATGAAGTTTTGACTTCACGCTGGCTTGCCGACAAAAACTACTACCGCCTGCAAATGCGCCGCCACGCGCCGGATAATATCGACCAGCGTATCCAACAAGACGCGCAGGATTTCATCGCCTCGACCATAGAATTTGTGCGCGGCATGGTCAATTCGGTCGTTACCTCTTTGGAATTTGCCGTTGTTTTATGGGGTTTGGCGGGCATCCTGACCGTGTTCGGCTTCGACATTCCGCACGGCATCGTTTGGTTTGTCTATATGTTTGTGATTTTGGCAACCTTTATCGCCATGTGGATAGGCAACCCGTTGATTCGTTACAACTATGAAAACGAAAAGCTCAACGGCGACTACCGTTACTCCCTCATCCGCGTGCGCGACCACGCCGAAAGCGTGGCGTTTTATAGCGGCGAAAAACACGAACACGACCAGCTTTCCGACCGCTTTAAAGCCATTATCCGCAACCGTTGGCGCATTGCGCGACAAAGCGTCTGCCTGAGCGGCTTTAACGATATGTTCACCAACGGCATCAAACTCTTCCCCATTATTTTACAAGCCCCGCGCCTGTTTGCCGGACAAATCAAAATCGGCGACATCCAGCAGACCGTCCAAGCCTTCGCACGACTGCAAAACGCGCTGTCTTTCTTTCGAATGTTCTACAACAAATTCACCGCCTACCGCGCCCGACTGGAACGTCTGTACGGCTTTTTGCTGAGTACGGAAGAAAAACACACCGCACGACAACCCGACCTTACCGAAGTTTCAGACGGCCTGATCTTGGAAAACGTTGCCCTATACCGCCACAACGGCGAAGTTTTATTAGACGGCATCAACATCAACCTCAAAAGCGGCAATTCCCTACTGATACGCGGCCCGAGCGGTTGCGGCAAAACTTCGTTGCTGCGCGCGCTGGCAGGGCTTTGGCCTTTCGGCAGCAGCGGTAAAGTCAGCCATCCGCCGCATCAAGACATCCTCTTCCTGCCGCAACGCCCATACACGGCACAAGGCAGCCTGCGCGATGCGATTTGTTACCCCGACATCGACAAACAACATCCGGAACTGATCGAAGCCATGAACACCTGCCGATTAGGTTATCTGGTTGATAAATTAGACAAATCTGATGACTGGCAACACAAACTCTCCCCGGGTGAACTACAACGCGTCGCCTTCGTCCGCGCCCTGCTCTCGCAGCCCAAAGTCATCCTGCTCGACGAAGCCACCGCCGCCTTGGACGAACCGACCGAAGCCATGCTCTACCGTGCCTTAAAGCAAAAACTACCCGACAGCATCATCATCAGCATCGGCCACCGCAGCACGCTCAATGAATTCCATGATTTATGCCTCGATGTCGGTCATGTACAATGCTGAATTAATGGCATAGCAAAGGCCGTCTGAAACAGTGAAAAACGAAATCAAACGATTTTGTCATCGCCGTTTCAGACGGCCTTTTCAAACGCTATGGCATGTTTATTTGCTATACTCTGCATTGTGTTAACGTCGTCTAAAAAATATTTATGAAAACCCTGGCCCTCATTCCACATTACAACCACCCGACCACCATCAGCCACGTTGCCCAAACCATGCGCGGCTTCGGTTTAAACGTTTTAATTGTGGACGACGGTTCACGCGAAGAATGCAAACCTGTATTGCAGGCTTTGGTTTCAGAAGGCATTGATGTCCTTTACCGTCCCATCAACGGCGGCAAAGGCGCAGCGGTCAAAACCGGTTTGGAATACGCTGAAGAACATGGCTATACCCACGTTTTGCAGGTTGATGCAGACAGCCAGCATTGCTTAAGCGACACACCCAAACTCCTCGCCGCAGCAGAACAAAATCCCGAAGCCGTTGTTTGCGGCTGGCCGCAATACGGTAATGACGCGCCCAAAGCACGACTTTACGGACGCAAAATTACCGACTTTTGGAATATGCTGCACACTTGGTCATGCGACATCAAAGACGGCATGTGCGGCTTCCGCCTCTATCCGCTTACACCCGCGCTATCCGTTGTCCGCGAAGAAACTGTAGGCGACCGCATGGACTTCGATACAGAAATCCTTATCCGCCTCTACTGGCGCGATGTCAAACCGGTTTGGATTAAAACGCCCGTCCAATACGCCGCCGACGGCGTGTCCCACTTCGATGCCTTTGCCGACAATGTCCGCATCAGCAAAATGCACACACGGCTGTTTTTCGGTATGTTGAAACACCGATTGGGTAAAGTTTTCGGAAAGGCCGTCTGAAACCATGACCGACAATAAACAAACCCATTGGGCGGCGCAGCCCGAACGCGGCAACCGCCTGTTTCTCGCTCTGACCACATTGATGGTGCGCTATCTGCCGGCTTTTTTCATGAGGCCGTGCATTTGGTTTGTGGTGCTGTATTTTTATGCAACCGCGCCCAAACCGCGCCGTCATGTCTTACGCTATCAAACCCGTCTTCAGATGGCCTTTCCCCATACTGTCCTGCCGAAACACAGCGTATTCAAACAATTCGTCGCATTTGGCGAAGCGGTTTGCGACCGTTTTGCCGTGTGGCAACGCAAAATCCGTTATGAAGATTTGGTAATTGAAGACCCGGACGACATCTATTCGCAAGTCAAGCGCAACGAACGCGGCCAGATTTTTGCTTGCTCACACTTGGGCAATACCGAAGTTTGCCGTGCGCTGGTGTCACACCATAAAAATTTCAGACTCAACGTATTGGTGCACAGCAAACACGCGCAGGCATTTAACGAGGCATTGCAAAAAGCCGGTGCAGATCATATCCGTCTGATTCAGGTGACAGATTTGGACACCACCCTGATGATGGAATTAAACCACCGTATCGAAAACGGCGAATGGATTGCCATCGCGGCCGACCGCGTGCCTGTACGCGGTGAGAAAACCGCCGACATTAATTTCTTAGGCCACACTGCCCCTATGCCGCAAGGCGCATGGCTATTGGCTTCGCTTTTAAAAACACAGGTAAACACGCTGTTTTGCGTCAAACAAAACGGCCGCTATCATTTGAAACTGCGCCGCTTTACCGACACTTCCAGCTGGAAACGCGGCAACCGCGAGGCTGCCGTCAAAGACGCGATGCAGCGTTTTGCCGACATTTTGGCGCAAGAATGTGCGCAAAATCCGCTACAATGGTTCAATTTTTATGATTTTTGGGGCGAAGACGCCGTCTGAAACCATCCCACTCACTCTTTTACACCCTGA
>NZ_JBQCWY010000294.1:0-3739 GCF_051956955.1 Neisseria sp. P0021.S005
CGTGATGGTGGAAGCCAAGCAGGCAGACTGGGCGAAAAAAGGCGCAGAAAAAATTGCCGCGGCCATTCAAGGTCAAAAGTAACAGTGTGTTTGATTTTGAATTGAACTAAATAAAAGGCCGTCTGTTGTTCAGACGGCCTTTGTGTTTCAGTTGAAAGCTTAGTTGCTCAAGACATCAACGCCTTTAGGAGGTGTGAATTTGAACATACCGCTGGAAAGGTTAGGCTTGGTGTTCAAACCGCTGAAGCTGATGCTGGTTTGGTTGCCGAAGCTGTCTTTCAGCTGCATGGCGGCGAGGTTGTCGCCTTTGAAGCCGATGCGGATGTATTGGTAGCCGGCGTTGTTTTTCTTAGGCGTAGCCAAAACGTAGTCGATACCGTTAGCAGAACCGTCTTCTTTTAGCGTGTAGCTGCTGTCCAATGCCGTTTTGTTGGAGAGGATGGCGGCAGGGCTGTCGCCGATGGTTTGGTCTTGTGAGGACTTGGTTACTTGCGCCAAATCTACGTCATAGAGCCAAATGGTTTTGCCGTCGCCAACGATGGTTTGTTTATAGGGTTTGGTGTATTCCCATTTGAACAAGCCAGGGCGCAGGATTTTGAATGTACCGTATGTAGTTTGGGTTTTCTTTTTGCTGTGAACGGTTTGGCTGAAGTTGCCACTGATACCGTCGGCGTCATTATTGAATTTTTTCAGGGCGTCCACTGCGCCGGCTTGTGCAAAGCCGATGGCTGAAGAAAGCAGCGCGGCAGCGGTCAGGGTGAACAGTCGGGTAGTTTTCATGTTTTGGTTCCTTGTTCGGAGAGATGGGTTCAGTATAGACGTTATGGTGTAACAGGCAAGGGGCTGAATGGCGGGTTTAATTTGTGTAAATATGAAGAATCCAATCAAGTGACTGAAATAATTTCATTTCTTCAGACGGCCTGTATTTGGTTTTGACGTTTTTTTAATGAAACGCATAAGGGCTTGGTGTGGTATTTAATGTCATTTTACGGAAAGCTTGAAATTATAGTCTTTCTGTTTGCTTTTTAAAACGGTTATAATATTTATCTTTTGAAAACAATGGTTTTGTATGTATCTGAATCCTTATCCTTTATTGGAACAGGCTTTGCTGTCGGACAATCCGGGTGAAAAGGGAAGATTGACGCAGGCCTTGTTTGCGCAGTTGGGCGAGGCGGAAGGTTTGACGGCTGAAGCGTCGAAACCCGTGGATTGCCGTTTTGCCGGTCATCCATTCCGTCCGCGTTTGGTTGCGCCTTCGGAGGTTACGCCGCGCAAGATGAATACGGTCGAAGGCTATGCGGCCATGCTGCATGCGATTGCGCACATTGAATTTAATGCGATTAATCTGGCTTTGGATGCGGCGTATCGTTTTCGCAATATGCCGTTTCAGTTTGTACGCGATTGGGTAAGGGTGGCGAAAGAAGAAGTGTTTCACTTCGGCTTAATGCGTGGCCGTCTGAACAGCTTGGGCTACGATTACGGCGATTTTGAAGCGCACGGGCATTTGTGGGATATGGCATATAAAACTGCTTACGATCCTTTGTTGCGCATGGCTTTGGTGCCGCGGGTGTTGGAAGCGCGCGGTTTGGATGTCACGCCGGGTATTCGTGCAAAAGTGGCACAGCGTGGCGATGTGGAAACCTGCGATGTGCTGGATATTATTTATCGCGATGAAGTGGGGCATGTCGCCATCGGCAATCATTGGTATCAGCATCTTTGCCGTGAGCGCGGTTTGGAACCGGTCGCCCTGTTCCGCAGTCTGATTGCGCGTTACGATATGTTTATATTCCGAGGCTACGTTAATATCGAAGCACGGGAACGTGCAGGATTCAGCCGTTTCGAGCTGGATATGTTGGAAGATTTTGAGAAAAGTTTGAAACAGGATAAAAAGGCCGTCTGAAACGGTAAAATCATCATGGCACATCATCACGATCATTCGCACGCGCACACGCATACCGCCAATAAGCAGGTATTGCGCATTTCATTTTTCGTCGTTGCCGGATTTATGCTGGTTGAAGCGGTCGGCGGCTGGCTGACCAACTCTTTGGCCCTGCTTTCTGATGCGGGGCATATGTTCAGCGATGCGTTTTCGCTGGGCGTGGCATTGTGGGCATTCAAACTTGGCGAGAAACAGACCACGCTGCAAAAGACATTCGGTTACAAGCGTTTTGAAATTTTGACGGCGATGTTTAACGGATTGTCGCTGGTGTTGATTGCGGCGATGATTTTTTATGAAGCAGTCAAACGATTATTTTATCCGCCGGAAATTTTGACGGGCGGCATGTTGGTGGTCAGTATCATCGGATTGCTGGTCAACATCGGCGTCGCCGTTTATATGTTGAAGAATAGTGATACCGAAGAAAACGTCAATATGCGCGGCGCGTATCTGCATGTAATCAGCGATTTGTTCGGCTCGATAGGGGCGATTGTCGCAGCGGTACTGATGATGGCGTATGGCTGGCAATGGGCGGATACGGTTGCTAGCGTATTGGTGGCGGCTTTGGTAGGGCGCAGCGGCTGGAAGCTGTTTAAACAGACTTTGCACATTTTGATGGAAGGAGCGCCGGAAAACATCCATACCGATGAGTTGCTCAGCGTTATCCGCAATACGGAAGGCGTAAAATCCGTTCACGACTTGCATGTTTGGACGATTACCAGCAATATCCACGTTTTGTCCTGCCATATTGTCGTAGATGGCAACATGACGGTTGCAGAGTCCGAACAAATCGCCTACCGCATCGGACATGAATTGGCGCATCACAACATCGGGCATTGTACGATTCAGATTGAAAGCGAACAGCATCCGCATAAAGATGAAGTTTTGTGTTCGCAGGAAGTTCACGAACACCATCACCATTAACCATATTCAGGCCGTCTGAAACTTGTTGGATTGTTCAGACGGCCTTCTAAAATCATCAAAGGAACACTTATGACCCAAGCCGTATTATTCGACCTTGACGGCACGCTTGCCGATACCGCACTTGATTTGGGTGGCGCGCTCAACACGGTATTGCGCCGACACGGTTTGCCTGAAAAAAGCATGGATGAAATCCGTCCGCAGGCCAGCCACGGTGCGAGCGGTTTGCTCAAACTTGGTGCAGGCATTACGCCCGACCATCCGGACTATATGCAATGGCGCAAAGAGTTTTTGGAAGAATACAGCCGCTGCTATGCCGATCAAACCATCTTGTTCGACGGCGTAAACGAAATGCTAGAAGCCTTAGTTCAACGCGGTATCCAATGGGGCGTTATCACTAACAAGCCCATGCGCTTTACCGATGTCCTCGTGCCTAAGCTCGGGTTTACCGTGCCTCCTGCCGTCATTGTCAGCGGCGATACTTGCGATGAACCTAAGCCCAGCGTGAAGCCCATGTTTTATGCGTGCGAACAGATGGGTGTCGAAGCGCGGCGATGTTTTTATGTCGGCGATGCCGAGCGCGATATGCAGGCAGGCAAGAATGCCGGGATGACAACCGTGCTTGCCGATTGGGGCTATATTTCTGCCGAAGACCAAACCGAAAACTGGCTTGCCGATTTCCGTATTGCCACGCCTTTGGATTTGTTGGCAATCTTGCGTTAAAACCCTGTAATAATCCGTTTTCAGACGGCCCGAAACGGCGTAAAATTACATAAATTTGTATTTTTTCAACCGTTTTACTACTTGTAAAGAGAAAAATCATGTTCTTCAAGCATATCGAAGCTGCTCCTGCTGATCCGATTTTAGGTTTGGGCGAAGCGT
>NZ_JBQCWY010000295.1:0-3691 GCF_051956955.1 Neisseria sp. P0021.S005
TAAACTATAAGACAACCGCCAAAGCGGTCGATTGAAGAGAATCAATATTTCAGACGGCCTGAGCCTTCAATAAAAGACTCAGGCCGTCTGAAAAGATTATTTTGCGTATTGCTCGAAGATTTTATCGACTAAAGCATCGGCGGCTTTCCAATCCACACTTTCCGTTTCCGGCAAGGCAGTATTTTGTTCCGCTTCGGCAGTCATGGCTTTACCGCTGCCCTTCTCGGCAATATCGACTTTAACAGTCATCGACAAACCAACACGGAGCGGATTTTGTTGCAATTCTTTGGCATCCAAACTGATACGCACCGGCACACGTTGCACAACTTTAATCCAGTTGCCCGTTGCGTTTTGTGCCGGCAGTAATGAGAACGCGCTGCCCGTACCGGCTGACAAGCCCATTACCTTGCCATGGTAAACCACTTTGCTGCCGTACAAATCGGCTGTCATTTCAACAGGCTGGCCGATTTTCATTTTGCGCAGTTGCGATTCTTTAAAGTTGGCATCCACCCACAATTCAGACAGAGGCACAACAGCCATCATCGGCGTACCTTGTACGATACGTTGGCCGACTTGGACATTACGTTTGGCAATTTGGCCGCTAATCGGCGAACGGATTTGCGTACGTTGCAAATTCAGCCAAGCGTCTTTGATGTGGCTGATGGCCGTCTGAACTGCCGGTTGTTGGCGCAGAGGAATATTGCTGCCCAACGCTGCCTGAGCGGAAACTTCTTCCGCCTCAACCGCTTTCAATGCAGCCTGAGCCTGAACCACAGCGGCACGGGCATGGCTGAGTTCTTCTCCGGAAACCGCTTCCGTACCCGCCAAAGATTCGCGGCGGCGCAAATCGGCTTGCGCACGGGCCAAATCGGCTTTGCGCAACAACACTTGCGCTTTGGCTTTTGAATTGACCGCAGTTTGCTGTTTGTTTTGACGGATGGCCTGAATCAATTCATTTTGTGCGCGATCGTATGCCAGCTGAAAATCGCTATCGTCCAAAGCCACCAACACATCGCCTTTTTTCACGACATCCGTATCGTCATACATGACTTTGCGCACCGTGCCGTTCACCTGCGGCGTAATCATCACCAAATGACCGGCCACATAAGCATCTTCCGTTTCTTCTTCATGCTGCCAAAACAGGAAATACGCCAAAGCGACTCCTGCTGCCGCAATAAGGAATAGGAGTGTAACGATAACCAAATTGCGTTTGCGATGCGTTTTAGCGCCGGAAGCGACTACTTCCGGTTCTTTTTGGACATTATTTTTTTCCGATTGAGTATCCATAAGTCCTAACTTTAATTCTGCACATGTGATAACGATATTATTGTCTTGCTGGGTAGCTGACTTATACCATCAGCCCCAATACGAGCGTTTAACGCGCTAAAGGGTCATATTTTATAGTTACACTCTATTCATTACAATAATTTCTTCCGGTAGCAAATGTAAATAAGGTAAGCAAAAGGCCGTCTGAAATCACTTTCAGACGGCCTACGTTTTAATAAAACGTTTATTTCTTATTTAATTTAAAGCCTCCACCCAACTGGGCATTGAGGTTACTCCAAGCTGTCAGATATTCTGCATGGTATTGAACCGCCGACATTTTTGTACGCGCAGCTTCGTCTTGTTTTTGCAAAGCGGTCAAGCCGTTATCCAAACCTGCACGAACACGTCCTTTCGCATTTTGCACAGATTTATCGGCAATATTGACCATCTTATTCCAAGTATCTTGTCGGCTTTTCAGGCTTTGATAGTCGACTACAGCATCTGCCGCCGAACGCATGGCGTTCAAAACGGTTTGGTCATACACGGCAACCTGCTCGTTATATTGGGCGCGTTTGCCCGCCAATTTGGACTGCAGCGCGCCGGAAGTAAACAATGGCAGATTCAAAGCCGGAACAATGCCCAACATACCGGATGTCCGTCCGCGAATCAGATTGAACGCATCAATGTGCGTCATCCCTGCCAAAACTTTTAATTCGATATTCGGGTAAAACTCTGCTTCGGTCGATTTGACGATATGCCATTTCTCCTCAAGCAAGGCTTTTTGCGCCGCGATATCGGGGCGGGCCGCCAGCAAATCCGCCTCAATACGGCTAACCGGCGATGACGGCACAGCCGCCATTTTTTCCGGAATCTGTCCATTTAATACACCCGGTACACGGCCGGTCAATACAGCCAGACTGTTGCGGATTTTCTCATTTTTCTGAGTCCATGCCGATTTTTCAAGCTGTAATTGCTGTTGCGCCATTTCCAGAGCGTGCAAGGCATCGGCAGGAGCCAGCTGCGCTTTAACGCGTTGTTGCATCAGTTTCAATGCTTTATCCGCCAGCTCTATACGCGTATCCAACAAAGCCAATTGTTCTGTCGCCATCTGCCACGCAAAATATTGGGCGGCAACGGCGTGAGCCAACTCGGTGCGGATATGATGAGCTTCATACACCGCAGCCCTGCTTTTTCCTAAAACAGCTTGAATCTGCTCTCGGTTTTTACCCCAAAAGTCGAAAACCAAACTGCCTTGTAAGGCTGCGTGCGCCAAAACCAATGTATGGTCAGTATCGACCATACCGGCTTGAGGTTTGGGTGAAACATAGGTACCGATACCGGTTACACCCAAGCCGACTTGCGGTTTGTTTGCGGCTCCTACAACGCCCAGCTGCGCCTGAGCCTGCTCAAACCTTGCCTTGACGACACGCAGATTGGTAGACGTCTGAATGGCGGAAGCAATCAAATTGTTTAATTTTTTATCTTTCAGCTTCATCCACCAGCCGTCTTGGGCAGTAGCGGCAGATTGGCCTTGCGGCAGCGGATAGGCTGTTGTCTCATCCAAAGGCGACTGTTTGCCGAACGGCGCACACGCCGCCAACAACGAAACAGCGGCAACGCATACGCTTGATTTGACCAAACCTAATTTCATACAGACTCCGTTTATGTGTGCCTGCCGCAGACCATCAGGCCGTCTGTTGTCAATTGCCCAAACGGTTCAACAGTTTACCCAACAGGTGTTGCAGCGTATCATAATCCTCTTTCGTGAAATCTTCCCACGCCTGGCCGCTCTGACGGGCAATTTGCGGCCATACTTCGTGGATGAAGGTCTCACCCGAAGGGGTCAATTTTAGCACAATCTGACGGCGGTCTTTCTGATTGATATAACGCTCTACCCAGCCGCGCTCAACCATGTCGTCCGACAGGCGTGTTGCACTGGTGCGCGTCAAGTCCATCAAGTCGCTCAAGCGCGAAGGCAGGATTTCGCTGTTTGGGCTGACGTAAACCGCCATCAGGGAAAACCACAGGTTTTCATTGATGCCGAACGCTTTCAGGTTTTCGTTCAAATGGCTACTCAAACGTTCGGTTACAATGCGCAACATGCGGGATACTTGGTTTTGCTGCTCCGGAAACTGCGGCAGACGGGTAGAAAGCAAACGCATTGCGTTGACTAATTCGGTTTGTGAAAAACTCATAAATTCCTTCTTTCTGAGTGAATTATTTTATTCGATATCAATCAAAATAAAATATGATGTAATAATTTACTTTAAGATACCAATTACTTACTTTAAGACGTTATACTAATTCAGATGATTATTTTAGTGTATGAAAATCTGATAATCGGTTACATGCTCCTACTAAACGGAGTTTTCTATGCCTAAATCATGAAAATTCGACCATAAAAAAGGCCGTCTGAAACCTTGAT
>NZ_JBQCWY010000296.1:0-3689 GCF_051956955.1 Neisseria sp. P0021.S005
GAAAAAGCCAAAGTTTATTTTAACGAAGAACGTATATTTTATTTAAATATACGGATTGATGAATTTCTAAGGGAACTAATTACAAGATAGTTATTACCTATTGAAAGATACTAAATAATCATCAAGTTAGCATATCCCTACCTGAACATTAGCCCCCTCACCGACCCAACTACAAAGGCTGAGCCAAATCGTTTTCCGTGTTGTAGCTGATAAAATCCTGCTCATGAGGGAAATGGACAACTCGCGCGCGCTGTTGCTGCAGCCAGCCGCGGATGCTGCGCATTCCGGAATAAAGGTATGGCACGGTGCTTTGCAGGATTTGCGGCCGGATAAACATCACGCTGTAATGCGGCCTGGCAGAGGTCTCCACATAAAACGCATTGCACAATGGCGTGCGCCGCGCGATGGTTTCAAATTGGGAAACCAAGTTTTCCGGCAAACGCGGCATATCGCAGGATACGATAAGCAGCCAATCGGCAGTGGCAATTTGCAAATCGTTGGCGGCTGTACACAAAGCGGCTAAAGGGCCGTAATGCTGCCATTGGCGCGCATCAGAGAAAACGTGCGCGCTGCGTTGGGCGTAAGATTCAAGGTTGCGGTTGGCACTGATGGCGATGTGGCTGACTTGGGGGCGGATTTTTTCGATAACATGATCTATCAAGGCTTTGTTGTGCCATTGCACCAACCCCTTATCGACACCTCCCATCCGGCTTCCCTGCCCGCCGGCCAATATCAGTGCGAAAATTTTCATTTTGGTAGTCCTTTGCGAAGCAGAGTATGGAGTGTGGTTGAAGATGTTGTGTTTATTGGATAAGTTTCAAGGTTTCAGGCCGTCTGAAACCTTATTTTTATGATTAAATTCACTTGAGATGAATTTTATCATAACATGATTTTACATTAAACCCCTGTTTTTTCTTATCATAACCACACAATTATTTTAGACAGGTTGTTTATAGGCCGAAAGAATGATATTTTTATAAGATTATCGGATTAGTTCCCCTGCGTGCTTTATGCGTTTATTCTCCGGATCTTCAGACGGCCTGAGCCTGTCTTCGCGTTTAAAACTGCTGACTTTTTTATGGGTCAGTTCGGCGTTTTTGTCGATTGTCTTTACCCTGCTGCTTTCTTGGCGTTTGGAAAGCGCGGCCAAAACGATTGAAGATGCAGGCAGTTTGAAAATGCAGGTGTATCGTTTGGCTTATATGGCAAGCGTCCGTACACCCAATGCGCAAATTGACAACCAAATCAAAGAATTTGAGCGTACGCTGGCCAATGTGACGCAAAGTGATGCCATTCATCCGCTGATTCCATCTCAAACGCCGTTGGCTTATGACTTGATTCAATCGATGCTGTTGATTGATTGGGAATCCAACATCAAGCCGTCTTTGCAACATTACGAGCGTCCGACCCAAATCGGCCTGTACCGTTTTGCCGGCAACATCGAGCTATTTTTACAGGCGATGGAAAATGCCAACGAGCAAAATACCTTGTGGCTGCGCCGCTTCCAAATGGCCATGATGCTGATGATTGTTGTGGCTGCAGGCTTGATGATTGTTTGGCATTATTCATGGATTATCCGGCCCTTGGAAAAACTGCGTGATGGCGTAGAAACCATCAGCAAAGGGCATTTCGGCGTTCAAATCGAGACAGACCAGATCCGTGAGTTTGCCCAAGTAAGCAAGGGTTTCAACCAAATGAGCCGCCGTCTGCATACGCTTTATACAGACTTGGAAGGACAAGTTGCCAAACAAACCCAAGACTTGGCGCGGCAAAACCGTGATTTGACCCTGCTCTACCAAACCACGCGCAATCTGCACCAAACTTTTACGCCCCAACAGGCGGCAGAAGAATTTTTAACTCAGATTCTGCCGGCGTTTTCCGCCTTAGGTGGTACGGTATATCTTTCCGATGAGGAGCGGAAACGTTCTGATTTGGCGGCAAGCGTCGGTGAAACCGAAGAAGGAAATCGTGTAGAATTTCCAATCGTTTATCAAGATGAACAGCTTGGCGTACTAACCCTATATTTTTCAGACGGCCATATGCCTGATGAGCAAGACGAAAAACTGCTGCATACTTTAAGCGGACAGCTGGGCATTTCCATCGCCAACAACCGCATGGAACAAGAGCGCCGCCTGCTTGCAGTCTTGCAGGAGCGTAACTTGATTGCACAAGGTTTGCATGACAGCATCGCGCAAGCTTTAACCTTTTTGAATTTGCAGGTACAAATGCTGGAAAGTGCGTTTGCCTCAGACCAACGTGAGCAGGCCGAAGAAAATATCGGCTTCATCAAAGACGGCGTGCAGGAATGCTACGAGGACGTACGCGAACTTTTAATGAATTTCCGCACCAAAATCAGTAATAAAGATTTTCCTGAAGCGGTAGAATCGCTGCTGGCGCGTTTTGAACGACAAACCGGTATTCCAGTTGATTTAAAATGGCAGGACGACGGGCAGGCTTTGAATTATGATGAGCATTTGCAGATCATCTTCATCTTGCAGGAAAGCCTGTCCAATATTCGGAAGCACGCGCGTGCGCAACATGTCAGCGTCGAAATTGCCAACCACGGCGATTTTGTCATGACGATTCGTGACGACGGCGCAGGCTTTAATAAAGAACACCTATCAAACCGGCCTTCAGGCGAACATGTCGGCTTGGGCATTATGCAAGAACGGGCCCAACGGATTAACGCAGAATTGGCCATTACATCACAGATTGGGCAAGGTACGGCGGTTATGCTGACTTTGCCGCAACAAATGAGAACAGCATCATGACGATTAAAATTACCCTTATTGACGACCACACCCTATTTCGCAGTGGCATCAAAGCCCTGCTCTCCCGCCAGCCTGATTTTGAAGTCATCGGCGAAGCTTCAGACGGCCTGGCCGGCGTAAAAATGGTTGAGCAGCTCAAGCCTGATGTGGTCTTGCTGGACTTGGATATGCCGGTCATGAACGGCCGCGAAGCACTGGCTCAAATTTTGAGCATCAATCCGCAACTAACCGTCATCATGCTGACTGTTTCCGAAGACAGCGATGATTTGACCGAATGTATGCGTATGGGTGCAAAAGGCTTTTTGCTGAAAAACATCAACGCCGACTTCCTGTTGGAAAGCATCCGCAAAGCTGTCGATGGCGACAATGTCTTTTCTCCGGAAATGACCAGCCGTTTGGTGCAATCGCTAATTTCTCCATCTCCTTCCCGCTCCGACCATCTGCTGGAGCAACTGACCCCGCGAGAGATGGAAATCTTGGGCTATCTTGCCGCCGGACACAGCAACAAAATCATTGCCCGCCATTTGAATCTGGCAGAGTCAACCGTCAAAGTGCATGTACAAAACCTGTTGCGCAAATTAAACCTAAGCAGCCGCGTCCAAGCTGCGGTTTATGCGGTGCAACACAAAGTACCGCAACCGGTATTGTCTTAAAAGGCCGTCTGAAACCTTCTTTTTAAAAGGTTTCAGGAAAAGCGTTTATTCGCTATAATCACGCCGATTTATATGCAGGGTTGTCTGATTCTTTCAGACGGCCTTTTTATTTGATTTCTCACTGATTTAAAAAAACATGTCCGAAAACATTCCAGAAAATACACCCGAAAATACTGTTCCTGAAGAACACAAACGCAGCATCCGCAGTTTCGTCTTGCGTCAAGGCCATATGACCGCGGCCCAACAGCGCGCCATCGATACGATG
>NZ_JBQCWY010000297.1:0-3684 GCF_051956955.1 Neisseria sp. P0021.S005
GATAATCGAAAATTTGAATCAGGTTGCTGCGATAGGTTTTTATATCGGCCACCGGCTCATTACAGCCTTGATTATGGCGGATGTCGTGCAAACCGCAATTGATGTGGATAATGTCTCCCACAGTCGCGCCCTCTGTCCATTGCCTGATATGCTCTAACACATCATGCGACGAACGGCAGTTTTCCGATGGAGAAACAATATCCGCCTCAGGCAAAGCGGCGCGCGTGTAAGGCTCCGATGCAAGCCGAACGGAATCGCCGATTAAGTAAACGGTCATTTTTGTTCCCCTCCCTTTATTTGAACCAACAGCAAGGCCGTCTGAAATATCACTTATATTATTATAAGAGTGCTATTTCAGACGGCCTTAACTTCAGTCAAGTTCTATCGTTAAATCATAAATTAACGCTGACTGTTTTTATAAAAATCAATTAATTGCTTGGCCTGCAACATGGGCAGCCCAAAACGGTCGCTCACGGCTTTCCAATCCTTCCATTCCTGACCGGTCAGATTCTGCCCGACCCACTTGAGGTTTTCCGGATTGCTTTTGATTTTCTCCAGATACGCCTGCTTGCGTTTCCAGTTACGCGACCACACCAGCAACATGGTAAAAATACATAAAACAATCAACACAATATTGGTAAACAACATCATGTCCATACAACAAACTCCCGCTTGAGTCTCAAAATCAGAAAATATGGATTAAAGGCCGTCTGAAAAACAGTCTTCAGACGGCCTCAGCTTGACGCTCAACGTTGCATTTCCTTGGCCAAAACCAACATGCCTGATGTTTACAGGATATCGTCTTCCCGATTGTGTTCGATCATATCGTTTACCGCTTGGGCGAGCCATGCCCAGCAATCGGGGAATTCTTGACGCTGCTCCCAGCCGGGGTCAGCAAAGTCGTGGATAAGCTGGACTGTGCCGCCTTTGCCGATTTCGAAGCAAGCAGTGTCATCGCAATCGCTGCGTTTGGCGAAGGGAATCAGTTTTCTATTGGGATAACGCGTTTGCATGCCTTGGTATAGCTTGGCGGCCCAATCGCTATCGAGCAGATGCCAAATATCGAAATCGACTAAATTCAGTTCGACGATTTTTTCAAATGATTCAGGGTATTCAAAGTGGGGAATATAGAGCGTATAGCTTTTCATCGTTTGATTCCTAATTTGAGGCTACCTGAAAAATGAAACTGGGCGTATGATTTTCAGAGGGCCTTTGCCACGTTTCACTCAATCTTCACCCGCTTCAACCTCAACGCATTGCTCAACACCGAAACCGAACTTGCCGCCATTGCCGCGCCTGCGATGACGGGATTTAAGAAGCCGAGTGCGGCAAGCGGGATGCCTAATATGTTGTAGAAGAAGGCGAAAAACAGGTTTTGTTTGATGTTTTTCAAAGTCGCCTGCGATACCAGCAAGGCATCGGCGAGTTGGTTGACCGAATGCTGCATCAGCGTGGCGGACGCGGTGTGTTCGGCAACGTCCGCACCGCCTTTCATGGCGAAGCTGACGTTGGCAGCGGCGAGCGCGGGGGCGTCGTTGATGCCGTCGCCGACCATTGCTACGGTTTTGCCGGCGGCTTTGAGTTTCTGCACTTCGGCGGCTTTGTCGCGCGGACTCATGTTGCCGAAGGCGTGTGCGATGCCCAGTTGTTTGGCGACGTATTCGACCGTGCCTTGGTTGTCGCCGCTCATGATGTAAACGTCGATGCCGTGTTTTTTCAGACGGCCTATGGCTTCGGCGGTGTCGGCTTTCAGCGCGTCGGCGAGCGCGAATGCGCCGATGGGTTTGTTATCAACCGAGACTGCGACAATGCTTGCAATGTCCCAAACGCCGTCTGAAAACTTCGGCAAGGTCAATTCGGCAAATTCGGCTTTGCCCGCTTTCACCAAACCCACGCCTTCGACTTCGGCGGTAATGCCTGCGCCGACAACGGTTTGCGCGTCTTGTGCGGTGGGAATATCCAAACCGCGCGCTTGGGCGGCGGAGACGATAGCACGGGCGAGTGGGTGGGCGGCGTTTTGTTCGACGGCGGCGGCGATGCGGTACAAAGCGTCTTCGTCAAAACCACTGTCGGGAACGCAATAAACGGCAGCAACCTGCGGCTTGCCTTCGGTCAGCGTGCCGGTTTTGTCCAATACGACGGCATCGACGTGGGCGGCTTCTTCCATCGCCGCCGCGTCTTTAAACCAAATGCCGTGTTTCACCGCCTTGCCCATGCCGACCATAATCGCGGCGGGCGTCGCCAGACCGAGCGCGCACGGGCAGGCAATCACCAAAACGGCAACGGCGTGCATCAGTGCCACCGTCCAATCGCTTTTAATCAGCCAAGTAACGATAAAAGTCAAAAGTGCAATGCCCACGACAGTTGGCACGAACACCGCCGCCACCTTGTCCGCCACGCGCGCAATCGGCGCCTTGCTGCCCTGCGCTTCGGACAGCGCGTTCATCATATCACCGAGCAGGGTTTGGCTGCCGAGCTGCGTAGCGCGGTAAACCACGCTGCCCTCGGTCATCAGCGCGCCCGCCAACACTTTGCCGCCTGCCTTTTTCTCTTCGGGATTGGACTCGCCGGTAAGGTGGCTCTCGTCCGCCCAGCCACTGCCGCTCTCGATAATGCCGTCGGCGGCAATGCGTTCGCCGTGGTTAGCGCGGATTAGATCGCCAATTTGCACTTGGTCGATAGGCAGTTGTTTCCATTCGCCGTTGCGTTGCACGTTGACTTGGGTCGGCGTGAGTTTGAGCAGCAAGCCCAAGCTGTTCAGGCTGGATTTTTTGGTGCGGTGTTCCAAAAATTTGCCCAGCGACACAAAACCGATCACCATCACGCCTACTTCAAAATACACGTGTGCCATGCCGTGCGCCGAGTGCGGGCTGAAAAACAGCATATAAACGGAATACAGATAAATCGACACCGTACCGATGGTAACAAGTACGTCCATATTCGCCAGTCCGCCTTTAATGCTCGCCCACGCGCTTTTGTAAAACGGGATTGCCAGCCAAAGCTGCACAATACTTGCCAGCACAAATTGCCATACAGGCGGAATCATCCAATCGTGCCGCCCGATCATCATGCCTGCCATGCCGATTAAGAACGGAATATTGATGACCAGCAAAAGCCACAGCCTCCAGTTTACATGCGCTGTTTCTTCGGGCTGCGGCAGCGCGTCTTCCGTTTTTTCCTTCGCGCCGTAACCGGTTTTCTCGATAATTTTGGCGATGTCGGCTGCGGAGGTTTTGCTGTCGTCAAACGTAACCTGCGCCTCCTCGCTGGCGAAGTTCACCCCTGCCGATTCGACAAAATCTTTTTTGTTCAATACTTTTTCAATACGCGAAGCGCAGGCCTGACAGGTCATGCCTTCGATTTGAAAACGGACTTTTTGTTGCATGGCAAAGCCTCCTATTGATTGTTTGGCGGGTGTTTTTCGTGTTTATATATTATCAAACGAAAACGACATAATGGCAAAAAGTAAGTTATCAAGAGACAGAGGCCGTCTGAAGCGTTTCAGACGGCCTTTTCAAAATACGCTTATCGGTTACAAAGCCACATCATAGCCGCCATCTTCTACGGCATCAATCAGCGCGTCGGTATCTGTCTTGCTTTCATCAAAAGTAATCACTGCATTTTTGTTTTCCAAGCTGACTTCTGCTTTTTCCACGCCTTCTACGCCTTCCAAAAGACGGGTTA
>NZ_JBQCWY010000298.1:0-3648 GCF_051956955.1 Neisseria sp. P0021.S005
CTGAGGTAGAGCTCCATTGGCTGTGTGAGGCAGGGTTTGCAGATATTGCCCGCTTACATCCTTTTGTCAAAAAGGTTCATGTAATGAAATGGCGGCAGTGGCGCAAACACCTTTTTCAGGCTGAAACATGGCGTGAAATAGGCCGTCTGAAAACGGATTTACAGGCTGAATCTTTTGATTTTGTTTTAGATAGTCAAGGACTGATTAAAAGCGCATGCTTTGCCAAAATGGCGAAATCCCCTATTTACGGTTTGGATAAACACAGCGCGCGTGAAAGTTTGGCTGCCTTTGCATACAGTAAAACATTTGCCGTACCGAAAGGTAAAAATGCGGTCTGGCGAAACCGTGAATTATTCGCCCAAGCATTTGGTTATACAATGCCTGAAACGCAGGTATTTGGTTTGTTGGTTCCTGAATCAGGCCGTCTGAAAAATTTGCAATCCCCCTATTACGTTGCTTTGCATGCAACCAGTCGCGACAGTAAATTATGGCCGGTAGAACACTGGTATGCATTATTGAAAAAGTTGAATGAAGAACAACAATGCAATGTGTATCTGCCATGGGGAAATGAAACCGAAAAAATGCGTGCCGAACAGATTGCAAGCGATTTACCGTTTGCTTCGGTTTGCGACAAAATGAATTTATTACAGGCTGCATTTTTATTGAAAAACGCAGAGGGTATTATTGGCGTAGATACCGGATTGTTGCATCTTGCCAATGCGTTGGAAAAGCCTGTTGTAGGAATTTATACAGATACAGATCCGGCCAAGACCGGCGTTCAAGTTTCGGCTTATGCAAAAAATTTAGGTGGTATTGCTCAAATTCCCAATGTTGACGAGGTTTATCAAACCTTGATGGATTGTATTGCAGCGTACGGTAAATAATTGCTGGAGGGGGTGGATTTATTTTCTGAGTAAATGCTTTAGAAATGATATAATTCCGCTCTATTTGCCAAGATTTATACAAATTTGGTTTTATCATGTTGGTGAAAGATCGAATTGGATTTTATATAAAGAATGTATCAAAAGCAGTATGCTTGATTTGATGGACATTCTTTTTAGGAGAATTGAATGAAAGCACTGGTCGCAGTAAAGCGCGTAGTGGACTACAACGTCAAAGTTCGTGTGAAAGCCGATGGTTCCGATGTGGATATCGGTAATGTTAAAATGTCGATGAACCCGTTTGATGAAATCGCAGTAGAAGAAGCTGTCCGTCTGAAAGAAGCCGGAAAAGTAAGCGAGATTGTTGCTGTTTCTCTTGGCGAGAAAAAATGTGAAGAGACGTTGCGTACTGCTTTGGCGATGGGTGCCGACCGTGCGGTTCACGTTGAGACTGATGCGAAGTTGGAGCCTTTGGCTGTTGCTAAATTGCTGAAAGCTGTTGCGGATAAAGAAAATCCGCAAATTTTACTGTTGGGCAAACAGGCAATTGACGATGACGCCAACCAAGTTGCCCAAATGCTGGCTGCGTTGTTGAATGCGGCTCAAGGTACTTTTGCATCAAAAGTGCAAATTGAAGGCGAAGAAGCATTGGTAACCCGTGAAATTGACGGCGGCGAAGAGACTGTTGCATTGAAGCTGCCTGCGGTCATCAGTGCAGATTTGCGTTTGAACGAACCACGTTTTGTCAAACTTCCTAATATCATGGCGGCAAAGAAAAAGCCTTTGGAAAAATTAAGTCCTGCCGATTTGGCTGTGGATATTTCTCCACGTTTGAATACCGTGAAATTTGCCGAACCTAAAGCACGTCAAGCCGGTGTAAAAGTGGCTGATGTTGCCGAATTGGTTGAAAAGCTGAAAAACGAAGCCAAAGTGATCTAAGGAGTATGAAATGAGCGTATTGATTATTGCGGAACATAATAACCAACATTTGAATCCTGCCACTTTGCATGCGGTAACGGCTGCTACTAAATTTGGTAATGTAGATTTATTGGTTGCCGGCAGTAATGCTGCTGCGGTGGTTGAAGAGGCAAAACAGGTTGCAGGCGTAGTGAAAGTTTTGGTAGCCGATGCGCCCTATTACGCTGAAGGTTTGGCAGAAGAATTAGCGCCTTTGGTTGTTAAACTGGCTGCGGATTACCGCTATGTGGCTGCGACTGCAACTGCGTTTGGTAAAAATCTGTTGCCCCGGGTTGCTGCCCTGTTGGATGTACCACAAGTTTCCGATTTAACCGAAGTTGTGGATAACTCGACATTTGTCCGTCCGATTTATGCCGGTAATGCATTTGAAACCGTTCAATCCAATTCTGAAAAACTGGTGCTGACTTTCCGTGCAACCGCATTTGATGCTGCCGGACAAGGCGGTAATGCAGAAGTGGTCAATGTTGAGGCAACGCCTGCTCAAAACCTGAGCCGTTTCGTAAACCGTCAACTTTCCCAGTCTGACCGCCCTGAATTGACTCAGGCAAAAGTGATTGTTTCCGGTGGCCGTGCATTGGGTAGTGCGGAAAAATTCAATGAAGTATTGACTCCTTTGGCTGATGTTTTGGGTGCGGCGATTGGGGCATCCCGTGCAGCAGTGGATGCCGAGTATGCGCCAAACGATGCCCAAGTCGGACAAACCGGTAAAGTGGTTGCGCCGCAACTGTACTTTGCTATCGGTATTTCCGGTGCTATCCAACACGTTGCCGGTATGCAGGACAGTAAAGTAATTGTTGCCATCAACAAAGATGCTGACGCTCCGATTTTCAATGTGGCAGATTACGGCTTGGTTGGTGATTTGTTTGAAGTTGTACCTCAACTGACTGAAGCACTGAAAAACTAATGTTTCACGTGAAACGTTCAGACGGCCTTTTATAACAAAGGCCGTCTGAAAATATTTTGGCATGATTACGACCTATAAAACCATTACCACACCGACACAGGCTGAATTTAAAGATAAAGGTAGTCGCTTCATTGCATACGCCTATCCGATTCGCACTTTGGCCGATGTAAAGAAGTATCTAGACCCATTAAAGGAAGAACATCACAAGGCACGACATTGGTGCTATGCCTATCGATTGGGTGTGGATGGAATGCAGTTTCGCGCAAACGATGATGGAGAACCGTCCGGAAGTGCAGGCCGCCCTATTCTGGGACAGATTGATTCTGTCGGCGTAACGGATGTGTTAGTTGTGGTTGTGCGCTATTTTGGCGGTACGCTATTGGGTGTTCCCGGTTTGATTCATGCTTATAAGGAATCAACGGCTCAGGCACTGGCAATAGCTGAAGTTGTTGAAAAGAATGTCGAAAAGATAGTTTGGTTGAAGTGTGAATATCCTGTTTTGAATGAGGCTATACGGATTGCCAAACAATATCAGGCCGATATTGTGGAACAGGATTTGCAACTGGATTGTAAGTTGACAGTGAAAATAGCGTTGGCCGATTATGAAGCTTGTATTGCTGCTTGGAAAAATACGCGCCAAATTGAAATAGATACTGAAAAGCCGTTTGAATAAAAGGTCGTCTGAACATATTTGAGAAATCAAAAGTTTCAGACGGCCTTTGAAGTTTTAGCCTTGGTATCTGTCTAAAGCATTTACACTTGAGCGCAGGTGTTCCCAAGCCAGTTGATGAAATTCCCCCAGTGCGTTCCATAGGGCATCTTCGCTCATAATGCTGTATTCGCCCTGTGTACGCAAATCAACATCTGCCCCTTCTTCAATGGCTT